>NZ_CP085242.1:3000000-3166803 GCF_044810985.1 Marinospirillum sp. | reverse complement strand
ACCCACTTCACGCTGATTGGACAGTTCAAGATCCGCCCCCATCAGACGCAGAATGTTGATCACACCATCGCGGGTCGGGTTGATGCCCACATGCTCCAGAGTCAGATCACTGCCAGGAGTAATCGCGGCGGCGACCATAAAGAAGGTGGCTGAGGAAATATCCGCAGGAATGTCGATATCACAGGCCGTCAGCTGGCCACCACCCACCAGCGAAGCCGTGGCACCGTCTTTTTTCACCGGATAGCCAAAGCCCTGCAGCATGCGTTCGGTATGATCACGCGTGGGGGCCGGTTCGGTGACCGAGGTTTCCCCTTCTGCCCAGAGACCTGCCAATAGCAGGCAGGATTTGACCTGAGCCGAGGCCATGGGCAGATCATAATGGATGCCTTTCAGCGGCTGCCCACCCTTGATTTTCAGCGGTGGACGCCCGCCTTCGGCGGTTTCGATTTCTGCCCCCATCAGGCGCAGCGGATCAGCCACCCGCCCCATGGGACGCTTACTCAGGGAAGCATCACCCGTCAGTTCACAATCAAAGGACTGGGCTGCCAGAAGACCGGACAAGAGGCGCATGGAGGTACCGGAATTGCCCAGATACAGAGGGTCCTGGGGAGCCTTGAGGCCGTTGATCCCTACGCCATGAATGGTCACTTCGCCATTGTGTGGGCCTTCAATCAGCACCCCCAGATCCCGGAAGGTTTGCAGGGTGGCCAGAGCATCCTCACCTTCCAGAAAACCTTTAACCTGGGTAATACCTTCAGCCAGAGCACCCAGCATGATGGAGCGGTGGGAAATGGATTTATCACCCGGCACGCGAATACGACCCTGAACCGGGCCGCCGCCGGGCTGGGTGACAAAATTGATTTTTTGATTTTGCATGGTTTGATAGCCCGTCTCATTGAGCAAAGCAGTGAAATAATCTCTTGCTGACTTGGCGTGGGTAAAGGTACTCACCAGCTCTTCAGCATCCCGGTGCTCCACCGCATCCCGCAAACGCTGAACACCTTCCAGAAACTCATCCAGGGCACCCAGGGTCGCTTCACGGTTGGCCAGAAAAATATCCCGCCACATCACCGGGTCACTGGCCGCGACACGGGTGAAATCCCGAAATCCCCCGGCGGCATAGCGAAAAATATCCAGGCGCTCATCACGCCGGGCCAGGGTATCCACCAGGGAAAAAGCCAGTAAATGGGGTAAATGACTGGTTCGGGCCAGGACTTCATCATGCTGCCTGATGTCCATTTCCAGCACCTCAGCACCCGCCAGCTTCCAGAGTCTGCGCACCTGATCCAGTGCCTGTGGTGAGTTGGTTGCCGTGGGTGTCAGGATGACCTTGCGGTTCCTGAACAAATCAACCTGAGCAGCAGCCACCCCGCTTCTCTCGGCACCGGCAATCGGGTGCCCCAGAATGAAATTGGCCGGTTGCCGACCGAAAACCCGCTCTGCTGCCTCGGCAATCACTGCCTTGCAGGAGCCGACATCGGTCAGAATGGCATCCGTTTTCAGATGAGGTTTGAGTGCCTGAAGAACCGGCTCCATGGCCAGCACAGGTACAGCCAGAACAATCAGATCGGCCTGGGGGGCCAGGTCTTCCAGATGTTCACTGACTTCATCCACCACCCCCAGAGTCAAGGCACCCTGACGTTCATCCTGGGCCAGATCCACGCCCAGATAGCGCTCGGCAAAACCTGCCTTGCGCGCAGCCAGCGCCACGGAACCACCGATCAGCCCCAGCCCCACCACCAGAAGGTTTTTGATCTCTGCCACGAATCACAGCACCCTGGTCAAGGCGTCAATGAATTGCTGGTTTTCTTCCGGCAGGCCGACACTCACTCGCAGATGATTGGGCATCCGGTAAGGGCGCAGTGGGCGCACGATCACACCTTCCTTCAAAAGAGCTTCATTGACCTTTTCGCCGTCATCCACCTGCACACAGATGAAATTGCCCACCGAAGGAATGTAATCCAGACTCAATTCACGAAAAGCCATTTCCAGTTGCAGCAGACCCGCCTTGTTAGTGACCACTGACTTCTGCAGATAATCCTGATCCCGGTAAGCCGCCTCAGCCGCAACCAGCGCCAGGGCATTGGCATTAAACGGCTGACGCACACGGTTGAGAGTTTCGGCAATCTGTGTGGAAGACAGGCTGTAACCCACCCGCAGACCTGCCAGACCGTAAGCCTTGGAGAAGGTACGGCAAACAATCAGGTTGGGGTAGTCATCCAGCAGCTTGAGACCATCAGGGTAAACGCTTTCTTCGACATATTCGAAATAGGCTTCATCCAGCACCACCAGCACCCGCTCGGGCACCTGATCCAGAAACTCGCGAAGCTGTTTTTCCGACAACCAGGTGCCGGTGGGGTTGTTGGGGTTGGCAACAAAGATCACCGAGGTCTGTTCATCCACGGCTTCAGCCATGGCTTCCAGATCATGCCCCCAGTTATTGGCAGGCACAACTTTATGCTCAGCACCTGCAGCCTGGGTGGCAATCGGGTAAACGGCAAAGGCATATTCACTGTAAACGGCATTACGACCGGGAGCCAGCCAGCAACGGGCAATCAAATCCAGCAGATCGTTGGAACCATTACCCAGTGTAATCTGGCGGGCACTGATACTCAGTTCATGCGAGAGCAACTGCTTGAGGCGAAAACCACTGCCATCCGGGTAGCGAGTCAGTTCCGACAGCTCCCCCTGAATCGCTTCCAGCGCCCCGGGGCTGGGGCCATGAGGATTTTCATTACTCGCCAGCTTGATAATCCTTGCCGGATCCAGACCCAGCTCACGCGCCACTTCATCCACCGGCTTACCGGGCTGGTAAGGCATCAATCCCTGAATGCCGGGATTGGCTTCTTTCAGAAAATCACAGCTCATAGCATCACCCTTTTAATCAAAGAACACCCTTGGGATAGGAACCCAGTACTTTCATGTCTGCCGCTTGGTTGCCAATTTCTTTAAGGACTGGCTGCACACCCTCATCATCAACATGACCGGCAAAGTCGATGAAGAAAACATAGTTCCAGGCCCCGGAACGGCTGGGACGACTTTCTATGCGGGTCATGTCCAGATTGTGGCGATTGAAAGGCTCCAGTATCTGATGCAGGGCACCCGGCTGGTTGCGCATGGAGACCATCAGAGAGGTCTTGTCATCCCCGGAAGCAGCCACCTTCTGGCGGCCAATAATCAAAAAGCGGGTGGAATTGTCCGGGGTGTCTTCAATGTTTTCCGCCAGACGCTTGAGCTCATAAAGCTCAGCCGCCATATCCCCGGCAATCGCTGCCGAGTGCCATTCACCCTTCACTTTACGGGCGGCTTCAGCGTTGGAGGGCATGGGTACCCGCTCAATACCTGGGTAGTGGGCATCCAGCCATTTGCGACACTGGGCCAGCGAGGAGGCATGGGAATAGATGGTGGAGATCTTGTCGGCGCGAGTGTTTTCACCCACCAACAGGTGCTGATGGATACGCAACACCACCTCACCGCTGATCTGCAGGCCGGAATCCATAAAACTGTCCAGGGTATGGCTGATCACCCCTTCGGTGGAGTTTTCAATGGGCACCACACCATAGTCGACGCTGCCTGCTTCCACTTCACGAAAGACTTCATCGATGGCCGCCATGGGCACGCTGATCGCGGAGTGTCCGAAATGCTTGATTGCCGCCTGCTGGGTAAAGGTGCCTTCCGGCCCCAGATAAGCCACCTTGACGGGGCGCTCCAGCGCCAGGCAGGCCGACATGACTTCCCGAAACAAGCGGGCCATTTCTTCATTGGACAGGGGTCCCTGATTACGCTCCATAATGGTACGCAGCACCTGGGCTTCACGCTCGGGGCGATAGAAGTGCGCTTCTTCTCCTTCTTTGGCCAATTTGACCTGAGCGACCTGCTGGGCACACTGGGCACGCTGATTGATCAACTCCTGTAATTGCTGATCAATCGAGTCGATTTCTTTTCTTACCTCTGCCAGATCAGGCAGGGCATTCTTGTCCTGGTTCATCGGCACTTAACCTCGGCTTTTGGCAAATTCAGTCATGAAGTCAATCAGGGCATCCACAGCGGTTTCCGGCACGGCATTGTAAATACTGGCACGCATGCCACCGACACTGCGGTGACCGGCCAGGTTCAGAAAACCTGCTTCTTCGGCTTGTTGCAGAAACACCTTGTCCAGCGCACTGTCGGCCAGAGTGAAGGGCACATTCATGATGGAGCGATTAATCGGGTCGATGGGATTGGCGTAAAATTCATTGCCATCAATGGCAGCATAGAGCTTACGAGCCTTGCGTTGGTTGATTTCAGCCATCTTGTCCAGGCCACCGATGTCGTTTTTCAGCCAGTCAAACACCAGACCGGACAGATACCAGGCAAAAGTCGGCGGGGTATTGTACATGGAGCCGTTTTCAGCAAAGGTCTTGTAGCTGAACATGGTCGGCATTTCGGGCCGGGCCTGATCCAGCAGGTCATCACGCACGATCACCAGAGTCAGACCCGCCGGGCCGATATTCTTCTGGGCACCGGCATAAATGACACCAAAACGGCTGATATCAATCGGCGTACTGAGGATATCCGAGGACATGTCACAGACCACCGGCACAGAGGCTTCGGGAATATAATCAAATTCCAGACCGCCGATGGTTTCATTGCTGGTGTAATGCAAGTAAGCCGCATCGTCACTCAACTGGATGTCCTGCGGGCGGGGCACTGCGGTCAGGCCATTGCTTTCACTGCTCGCGGCCAGATAGCTGGGCAGGTAGCGCTTGCCTTCGGCAATGGCTTTTTTACCCCAGATCCCCGTGTAGATATAGTTGGCACTGCCGCCTTTGCCACCCAGGTTCAGAGGCACCATGGCAAACTGGCTGGAAGCGCCCCCCTGCATGAAAAGAACCTTGTAATTGGCAGGAATTTGCAGAAGATCGCGCAGATCCGCTTCGGCTTTTTCAGCTATGGAAACAAATTCATCACTGCGATGGCTCATTTCCATTACCGACAAACCACGCCCCTGCCAATCCAGCATTTCTTCCCGCGCACGTTGCAGCACAGCTTCCGGCAAGGCCGCAGGGCCTGCACAAAAATTGAATTTACGACTCATGGATCCACTCTTCATGAAGGAAAATAAATGCCGCTAATGATACAGCAAAAAAGCAAGAGTCGCTTCACTCCAGCAGCAGCAAGTGGTCAGCCAGGTGCTCAGCATCCTCCTGTCGGTGACTGACCAACAGGGCTGCCCGGCCACTGGTCTTGATTTCCTTCTGCAGCCAGTCTGCCGCCCGTTCCCGATAACGATCGTCCAAAGCACTGAAAGGTTCATCCAGCAACACCAGCGGCTGAGGACGCAAAACAGCACGAATCAGGGCCAGGCGCTGCTTCTGCCCACCGGACAATTCATCCGGTTTGCGTTGCAGCAAGGCATCCACGCCCAGCAACTGGCAGGCCTGCAATAGCTTTTGCCACTGCTGATCGTCAGGGCGGCCCGAGGGAAAACCCAGCTTGAGATTGGCAGTCACATCCAGATGTTCGAAGAAATTGTGTTGTTGAAACAGCAGGGAAACAGGACGCTTGTTCGCAGGCCAGGTTTCCACGGCTTGACCGGCAACCCACAACTGACCCGATGCAATCGGCAGAAAACCGGCCAGAGCTTCCAGCAGGGTCGTCTTGCCACAACCACTAGGCCCCATCACCACAGCCATTTCACCCGGCGCCAACTTTAACTCATGCTGCCAGACTTGCTCATCACGCCGGATGGTCAGTTGATCAATATGAACCAGAAATGAAGACAAAATAGAGTTCTACCTGTTTATTGAAATTCTTCTGAAAACCCACCCGGCTTCCAGACGAAGACTATTTTTTGGTATCCAGTAACATCAAGCCGGCAAAAGCCAGCGCAAGCAACCAGAGCGATGCCAGGGCCGCTTCCACCAGGCGATAACTGGCCGCCAAATCATAGATCAACCAGGGCAGGGTTTGCTGGTAAGGTTGGCCGAAAATACCGAAAATGGCGAAATCACCCAGGGTGAGCACCAGACACAACCCTGCCACCCGACTCAAGGCGGGCTTTAAAAAAGGCACAACCACCTGACGCCAATGTATAAAAAAGGGCAAAGCAAGACTGGCCGCCAGACGCTGGTAATTGGCCTGATAATCCTGAACACCCGGTTTAAGTTGCGAATAAGCAAAAGGCAGAGCCACCAGAGTGTTCAGCAGAATCACAGCAATCCAGCCATAATCCAGCCAGTTGATTTTCTGCATGAAGAAAATATACACCCCAACGGAAAGCACCATCCCCGGAATCACCAGATGATGCAGAGCCGCCACTTCCAGCAGGCGCTTAAGCCAGGACGAAGTTGTCACACTGGCTTGCCAAGCGAGAAACAGGCCCAGAACCACCGCCAGGAGGGTGGCACTCAAGGCAAAGCCCAATGACCAACCACTGGCTTGCAGAAGAGACAACCAGGGCAAGCCTTCCAGCCCGCGGCTCAAGGCTCTGGGCAAGAGGCTCAACAAAGGCAGGGTCAGAAACAGAATCACCAGCAGATAGGCTGCTCGCCCGGCCCAAAGGGTAAGCGGGTGACTGATTGGCTGCCAGCCTTGCCCGGAATCAGCGGGAGCCAGCCATTCCAGTTGGCTCCAGCGACTGAACAGCCAGAAAACACCCCCGGCAATCAGCAGTTGCGTCCAGGCCAGAAACAAGGCTTCGGAAGGATTGAAGTTGTATTTCAGTGCCTGATAAATCGCCACTTCCAGTGTACTGGTCGCCGGACCCCCACCCAGAGCCAGGACCACGGCAAAGCTGTTGAAGCACAAGAGAAAGATAAAGCCCAGCAAGGCAGGCAGAACACCGCGCAAGGCAGGCCACTCCACCAGGTAAAAACGCTGCCAGCCACTGAGTTGCAACTGGGCAGACAACTTCCAGGCGGCCGAAGGAATCCCGGCCCACTGAAAACTCAAAACCCGCAGGGCAAAAGGCAGATTCAGAAAAATATGCGCCAGCAAAATCCCGCTTAACCCATACAGTTGCCAGCCACTGCCCAGCCACGGCGTTAGCCAGCCATTACGGCCATAAACCAGCACCAGGCCAGTAATCAGAATCAGGCTGGGCATGACAAAACACAAGAGGCACCAGCGCAGAAAAGCCGCTTTACCGGGCAGCCTCCTGTCCAATGCCAAAGCTCGGGCCAACGGCAGAGCCAAGCCCACAGAAAGAAGACTGCTCAGAAAAGCCTGCCAGAGCGTAAAGCGCAGCACCTGCCAGAACCAGGGGTCCTGCCAGAAGTGAACATCCGGCGCGGCCTCCCAGCCAGTTAGTGCCAGCAAGGCCAGACCACTGGTGCCCAGCAGGAAAGTCAGAGCCAGCAGCAAGGGCAGGCGTGAGACAATACTCATAACCGGCAATCAGTGTAGGTGCGGCAAAAAAGGGGGCCAGGTACGAACTTGTCAGGACGCGTGAATACATCCCTGTAAGCTCTGGCCACAACATCCTGTTGTGGACAGCCTGCCAAGTTGCACACTGGCCCCCTGATCAACAAGCTCGGAGCCCTGCAGATAATCACCGACTCACTGCACTGCGCCATTCGCGAACCCAGGTCTGGCGCTGTTGGTGGATCTGTTCGGGAGTAAAGCCAATGGCCTGCGGCTGAATCAACCGGTCAAAGGCTTCCGGCAATTCGATACCTTCCACAACCGGCAGCATCCAGTTGGTGACGGGCAGGATTTGCTGGGCTTTTTCACTGACCAGAAATTGCAGAAACTCTTGCGCAAGTTCGGGCTGTTCGCTGTAGCGGCTAATGGCTGCCACTTCGATCTGTCGGGGGTGGCCTTCGCTGAATTCAGCCGCCTGATAGCGGTCGGTTTCTTCAGCAATCTGATGGTAAGCCGGGGAAGTGGTGTAGCTGAGTACATAATCCGCTTCACCTTCCAGAAACAGGCTGTAGGCTTCCGACCAACCCTTGGTGACGGTCACCGTCTGCTCACGCAGTTTTTCCCAGGCTGCGGGGGCTTCATCCCCATAAACCGCCTTCATCCAGATCAAGAGACCCTGTCCGGGTGTGCTGGTGCGGGGGTCCTGGTAGATAACGGAGGCTTCGGATTCCAGCAACTCAGCCAGGGAGCCAACTGGGCGAGTGTTTTCGGTATCGTAAATAAAGGCAAAATAACCGAAATCAAAAGGCAGAAAATCGGCATCCTGCCAGGCCAGTTCGTCTTTCAGATTCAAGGCCTGCATCTCCAGGCCATGATCCTGCACCAAACCCAGAGAACGGGTTTCTTCAATCAGCGCATCATCCAGCCCCAGCACCACATCGGCTCGGGTGGAAGCCCCTTCCAGACGCAGGCGGTTGAGCAAACTGACACCATCGTCCAGGCTGACGTAATTCAGTTCACAGCCACACTGATCTTCAAAAGCCTTTTTGATCTGACTACCCGGCCCCCACTCGCTGGTAAAAGAGCTGTAGGTGTAAACCGTGAGGGTATCAGAGGCGGTCGCCAAAGAAGTCAATAAGAATAGAGTGCCAGCCAGCAACCAACGTCCTGGCCGGACAAAAAAGCAAGGTTTCAACATGTTTACCAACCTGAGTCATCCCACTCCCTACGCCGGTATAACCCGGATCAGGTTCAGCGGGTAGAATTTCTCAGCCAACTGACATAAAGTCGAAGGCACCCCGATGAGACAGACCTGTATTGTAGCGTATAAATGCGTTTAAACCTGCCCCCTTTAGCGACCGAGTTCAGCCCCCTGCAAGCCCCCGTCTTTATGGCTGAGGGCAGTGGCAATGCCCACTGGTTGCTGCACACCCCATCAGGCCCCCTGGTGTGGCGACAGTTTGGTCAGGCTCCCGGCAGTGACCACTCACGAGAAACCTGGCTGTTGCAGCAGCTGCAAATTCATCCCTGGGTGCCCCGACTTATCCAAAGCTTTCCCTCCGGGCTGCTTCTGGAACAGGTGCCGGGGCAACACCCTGATGCGCCTGGGTTAAACCCGCTTCAGCGTGAAGGCTTGTTGCAACTGGTGATGGAACTCTGGCAGCAGCCCTGCAACCTGCCTGCCTTGAACTACGAGGATCTTCTGTTTGATTACTGGCAAAAAACCGGCTATGCCTCTCCCGTGCAGCCATTACTTGAGCAATTAAACAAGGCAGCAGCCCGTTGGCCAGCCTTGACCCAACTCACCCATCATGACCTGCATGCTGGCAACCTGCTTCTAGAAAACAACCATTGGGTTCTGCTGGACTGGGAATACGCATCACCCGGCAATCCCTGGATTGATGCCGCAGCCCTGGATCGCTGGCTGACTCTGTCCGATACTGAAAAGAAACAACTGGAAATCCTGCTGCCTGAGCTGTCACTGAGCGATCCCTGGCAGGAAATGGCTGACTGGCTGGAAGGTCTGGACCAACTCTGGCAGGTTACCCGTTAAAAGCAACAACCAGAGGAGCCATCATCATGCGCCTCTACCGGATTCTGCGTTATCTGCTACGCCTGCTGGTGCATGTGTATTTTTTGCGCATCGACTCCAGCAATCAGAATAAAGTACCGATCACTGGCCCGGTCATCCTCGCGGCCAACCACCCCAGCTCCATTCTGGATTCGGTATTACTGACGACAGAGCTGTCGCGCCCGGTCAGCTATCTGGCCAAAAGTGAGCTGTTCCGCTCTCCTTTGCTGGCAAGGATTTATACCTCGCTGGGTGCCATTCCCATTCAACGTGGTCAGGGTGAAGCCGCCAAACGCACCGCCTTTCAACAGGTTTTTCAGCGGCTGGAAGAAGGCAAGTGCGTGGGTATTTTCCCGGAAGGTCGCAACTCACCTCACCTGCAACTGGCCAATTTGCGCTCAGGTACCGCTCAGATGGCATTGGAAGTGGAAGCCAACAACAAGTATCAACTGGGATTGGTGGTGGTGCCCGTGGGAATCAACTTTCAAAACCGCGAACTCTTCATGTCTTCCGTTTTACTGCGCTTTGGTGAAGCGGTTCGGGTTGCTGATTTTGCCGACCTGCATCAGCGTGACCCCCAGGAAGCCATCCTGCAGCTTACCCGACAACTGGAACAGCGATTGCGCCAGGAAGCCAACCATATTGAAGACCTTAGGTTGAGCCAACTGATTGAAGACCTGGGCGGAGTCTACCAACAGGCCATCAATAACAGGTCACTCGATGAAGCCCCGCCGACGGGTCGTTGGCAGCAGCTAAAAAGCTGGTTTCTTGGCTGGATTCGGCCTCGCCAGATAACCCCGGAAGACCTGAAAGAGCTTTTTGAAGGACGCAGCCAGCTCAATCAAGCCTTGTCGCGTGCCAGTCTTTTGGAGCCTGAGTTGGTGGATGACCTCAGCCAGCGCGTCACCCGCTATAAGGATCATCTGCGCCAATTTAAACTCAGGGATGCCCTGGATCAGAACTTTGCCCAGCCTCTCAAGGAACGTTTCATGAGATTACGCATGACTCTCTATGCCTTGGGCATGGCTCCCCTGGCACTTTACGGACTGATCCATAACTTGCTGCCCTGGCTGGTGGCACGTTTTTTCGGCAAGCGTTTTCATGATGAAGCCTTGCGAACCTTTGCCTACTTTGGTGTGGGTGTTGCGGCCTTTCTTGGCACTTATCTGCTTTTTGGCTTCTGGCTGTGGCGCTTCACCGACCGCAACCTGACCGGCAGCTTCATCTACCTGGCTACCCTGCCTCCCACAGGTCTGATTGCCCTGCACTACCGCGGACGCATCACCCAATACCGGCACAAAATTCTGGTTCGCACCTTTCTGCGCAAACGAGAGAGCCTAATGCAAAAACTGGAGGATGAACGCCAGAGCATCATCCGCCAGCTTGAAAAACTTCATGAGCGTTATGGTGTTTAGCTAAATAGTTGCTTAAAAAGCAGGAACCACTGCCCCCTGATATTTTTCTTGAATAAACTCGCGTACAGCAGCTGTTTGCAGGGCTGCAACGAGTTTTTTAAGAGCGGGGTTATCCTGACGGTCTTTATGAGTGACCAGGATGTTAACGTAGGGCGAATATCTTCCTTCAATGACGAGTGCATCTTCTGCGGGATTCAAACCGGCTTCCAACGCATAGTTGGTGTTGATCAGTGCCAGATCCACCTGTCCCAGTATACGTGGCAGGGTGGCCGCTTCCAGTTCGCGAAAACGCAGGCGCTTGGGGTTGTCCTGAATATCCCTGGGCGTCGCTGTGATTCCAGCCTCCGGGTCAAGAGTAATCAGCCCGGCTGTTTCCAGCAACAAGAGGGCACGCCCACCATTGGTGGCATCATTGGGGATGGCTATCTGAGCTCTCTTGGGCAAATCATCCAGTGACTGGTGACCTTCTGAATAGGCACCGAAGGGTTCAATATGCACGCCAGCCACACTGACCAGTTGAGTGCCACGACTGGCATTGAATTCATCCAGATAGGGTTGATGCTGAAAAAAATTCGCATCCAGGCGACCTTCATCAACCTGAGTATTGGGCTGCACATAGTCGGTAAAGACTTTGACTTGCAGATCCACACCCTGCTCAGCTAACGAGGGTTTCAGGAATTCCAGAATTTCTGCATGAGGAACGGCAGTCGCTGCAACTTGCAGGGTTTGCGCCTGAGCCTGAATAGAGAAAGCAGCCAGTGCCAGCAGGCCGGTCAATAATTTTTTCATCCAAAAGTCTCCTTGTGAGAGAGGTCGATCAGCCGGATAGGCTTATTTACGGGAATAATGAATCACCAAACGGTCACCGACCGATTGAATGATCTGTACCAGCAGCAACAACAAAAGCACTGTGACCACCATGACATCCGTCTGGAAGCGCTGGTAACCAAAGCGAATGGCCAGGTCACCCAGACCACCGGCGCCGACCACACCAGCCATGGCTGTGTAGGACACCAGGGTAATGGCAGTCACTGTGGTGGCGGCAATAATACCGGGGCGCGCTTCCGGCAACAAAGCATTAAAAATTATTTGCTTAGTCGTTGCGCCCATAGCCTGGGTCGCTTCAATAATACCCCGGTCGACTTCCCGCAAAGAGGTTTCCACCAGGCGTGCGAAGAAGGGTGTTGCTCCGACTACCAGGGGTGGTATTGCTCCGGCAACCCCCAAAGAGGTGCCGGTGATCATCACGGTGACCGGGATCATCACAATCAGCAGAATAATAAAAGGCAGGGATCTGAGAATATTGGTCAGCAGCGAGAGCACTGCATAAAAGCCCTTTTGCTCGAACAGTTGGCGAGGCCCGGTCAGAAACAAAAGTACTCCCAACGGCAGGCCGAAAACCACTGTAAACAACAGGGAGCCGCCCAGCATCATCAGAGTTTCCAGAGTGGCCAACCAGATTTCATACCAGTCAACATTTGCCAGTAAAGTTTCCATCAGCGCAGCACCTCCAGATGAACTTCAGAGGCTTCCAGCATGTCCATTGCCTGCTGAAACTCTCCTCCTTTAAAGGCTACGGTTAATTGTCCGTAGGGCACATCACGAATGCGGTCGATGCGACCTGCCAGAATGGTAAAGTCCACACCGGTTTTGCGGGCAACTCGCCCCAGCAGAGGTTCATAGGTGGACTGGCCATGAAAGGTCAGGCGCAGAATGCGGCCTTCTACAGCCTGGAAGTCTTGATGCAGTTCCTGCTCGTCAATTTGTTCGGCTTCCTGGACAAAACGCTTGGTGGTCGGATGCTGAGGATGTAGAAAAACCTTCGCAACGGGTCCCTGTTCGACAATATAACCGGCATCCAGGACAGCAACCTGGTCACAGATACGGCGAATCACATCCATTTCATGGGTGATCAATACCAATGTCAGCCCCAACTCACGATTGATTTCAGCCAAGAGCGTCAAAACCTGTGCGGTGGTTTGCGGGTCCAGAGCGCTGGTGGCTTCATCGCACAAGAGTATTTTGGGATCAGTGGACAGAGCACGGGCAATCCCGACTCTTTGCTTTTGCCCGCCTGAAAGCTGAGCCGGATACTTTTTGGCATGTTCTTCAAGACCAACTCGCTTCAACAGGCCCGCCACCTTATCCTTAATAGCGGAGCGGGAGAGTTCACCAGCCAGCTTCAGGGGCATAGCGACATTGTCAGCCACTGTTTTGGAAGACAATAAGTTGAAATGCTGGAAAATCATGCCAACCTGACGGCGAAAGGTACGCAAACCTTCCGGCTTAAGCGCTGTCACTTCTTCACCGGCCACGAGAATGCGTCCACCCGTCGGATCTTCAAGACGGTTGATCAAACGCAGCAAAGTCGATTTACCAGCCCCGGAGTGACCAATCAGGCCATAAATCTGGCCACCAGGAATTTCCAGATCACAGGGTTGAAGTGCCGGGATCATCCGGCCTTCAGTTTGGTAGGCCTTGTGGACCTGATGAAATTTAATCACTGAAGTTACCCTTGGATTCCAAAAACAGAATCCCGGCACCTGGCCGGGATTCTTCAGTCTTGATTCAAGCTATCACTGATCTTCGTTACCCGCCTCGTTTTCCTCAGCGTCTTCATCCAGATCTTCAGCAATATCCTGAACCCGCACCGTTCCACAGAGTTTTTCTTCATCGCTCAGGCGAATCAGGGTAACCCCCTGGGTGTTGCGCGAAGTCGTGGAGACCTCATCGACACGGGTACGAACCAGAGTACCGCGGTTGGTGATCAGCATCATTTCTTCGCCATCTTCCACCTGAATGGCGGACACCAGAGCACCGTTACGGGTGCTGGTTTGCATGGCAATCACGCCCTGACCACCGCGGCCGCGCAGCGGGAATTCCTGCAGGCGGGTGCGTTTGCCATAGCCGTTTTCAGAGGCTGTCAGGATGTAGATCGGGCGATCAGCTTCCACCGCTGGAGTCATCTGTTCGCTGACTGCATCTTCAACACCTTCATCCTCTTCGGTTTCTGCATCGATCACTGTGGAACGGGGAATAATCAGGCTGATCACCTCGCCGTCACCGGGCATTTTCACGCCGCGCACACCGCGGGCAGTACGGCCCATGCCGCGCACATGACTTTCTTCAAAACGGATGGCCTTGCCAGCACTGGTGAAGAGCATGACATGATCATTGCCATTGGTGATGGCTGCGCCCACCAGACGATCCCCTTCATCCAGATCCAGGGCGATCAGGCCGTTGGAACGGGGACGCGAGAATTGATCCAGGCTGGTTTTCTTCACGGTACCGCGGGCTGTCGCCATGAACACGAAGAAGTCTTCACGATAATCACGCACTGGCAGGATGGTGGTGATCTGTTCACCCTCTTCCAGAGGCAATAGATTCACCAGAGGACGGCCACGCGAACCGCGACTGCCGGTGGGGACATCGTAAACCTTCAGCCAGTAAACCTTGCCGCGGGTGGAGAAGAGCAGCACGGTATCATGCGTTGAAGCCACCAACAGATGTTCGATGACATCTTCATCTTTCATGGCGGTGGCGGATTTACCACGACCACCACGGCGCTGGGCGCGATAATCACTCAGCGGCTGGGTTTTGGCATAGCCGGTACGTGACAGAGTGAAAACCATATCTTCTTCAGCAATCAGGTCTTCCATTGAGAAGTCCTGACGGCTGGCAATAATTTCACTGCGACGCACATCCGAGTATTCATTACGGATAGCGGTCAACTCTTCACGAATCACCTGCATCAGCAGAGCCGGATCAGCCAGAATCGCCAGGAATTCGGCAATCTTGTCGAGCAACTCACGGTATTCATTGAGCAGCTTTTCATGCTCCATACCGGTCAGGCGATGCAGGCGCAGATCCAGAATGGCCTGGGCCTGAACAGCTGACAAACGGTACAAATCCTGATTTTCCGACAGGCCCAGACCTTCTTCCAGATGATCCGGCTTGCAGGCATCGGCACCGGCACGCTCCAGCATTTGCACAACATTGCCCGGTTCCCAGGCACGCGCCAGCAACGCTTCCTTGGCTTCAGCCGAAGAAGGCGAGGCCTTGATCAGTTCGATGATGGGATCAATATTGGCCAGAGCAATCGCCAGACCTTCCAGAATATGACCGCGCTCACGCGCTTTGCGCAGTTCGTAAACGGTACGGCGGGTCACCACTTCCTGGCGGTGGCGGATGAAAGCATCCAGCATTTGCTTGAGGTTCAGCAACAGGGGCTGGCCGTCTTTGAGCGCCACCATGTTGATGCCAAACACATTCTGCAGTGAAGTCTGGGTAAAGAGGTTGTTCACCAGGACTTCCGGGGATTCACCTTTTTTGACTTCAATAACAATGCGCATGCCGTCCTTGTCGGACTCATCGCGCAGCTCGGCAATGCCTTCAATTTTCTTTTCTTTCACCAGCTCGGCAATTTTTTCTATCTGGCGCGCCTTGTTGAGCTGATAAGGAATCTCGGTAAAGACGATGGCTTCCCGATTGCCAATGGTCTCAAAATGGTGCTTGGCACGCATGTAGATGCGGCCGCGGCCCGTGCGGTAGGCTTCAACAATACCGGCCTTGCCATTGATGATGGCCCCCGTGGGAAAGTCCGGGCCGGGAATGTATTCCATCAGGTCATCAATGGTCAGTTCCGGGTCATCAATCAGGGCCAGACAGCCATCCACCACTTCACCCAGGTTGTGGGGAGGGATGTTGGTGGCCATGCCCACGGCAATACCAGCCGAACCATTGACCAACAGGTTGGGAACGCGGGTGGGCAGAACTGCAGGAATCCGCTCGGTGCCATCGTAGTTATCAACGTAGTCCACCGTTTCCTTGTCGAGATCGGCCAGCAGGGAGTGGCTGATCTTGGCCATACGGATTTCGGTGTAACGCATGGCAGCTGCCGAGTCACCGTCAATCGAACCGAAGTTACCCTGACCGTCCACCAGCATGTAACGCAGCGAGAAGGGCTGAGCCATACGCACGATGGTGTCATAAACGGCAGAGTCACCATGCGGGTGATATTTACCGATGACATCACCGACCACACGGGCTGATTTCTTATAGGCTTTGTTCCAGTCGTTGTTGAGCTCGTGCATGGCAAAGAGAACCCGGCGGTGCACCGGCTTCAGGCCATCACGAACATCAGGCAGGGCGCGTCCGATAATGACGCTCATCGCGTAATCAAGGTAGGACTGTTTCAGCTCGTCCTCGATATTGACCGGATGGATCTCTTTGGCGATTTCAGCCATGCATCTTCGTCCTTCTGAGGTTTTTTTGATATTCGTGCGATTATACCCTTTTGTTGGGTTCAGGTCATGGTTAGTGCGTTTTATCACAAGGGATTTTCTTTACTTGAGAAATTCCCCCTAAGGCTTGAAAATCCAGTAAGATTAAAGTCATGTCATCCATGCCCAATCCGTTTAAGGAGTCTGTTTATGAGCAGCTCAAGCGAAATATCCAAAGCCCGCGCCCTGTCTGAACTCCGTCAGTTTTTGAAAAAGCTGTTGCTGGAACCCGGCACCCTGGAAAAAACCCTGGAAATCGCCAAGCGTCACTATGGCGATCACAAGATGCTGGACAGAGTGGCCGAAGACATTACCGCAGAAACCCTGGTCAAGATCCCGGAAGATCCCGAAGAGCGCACGGCGGCTGATGAGTTGTTTCTGGAACTGCTCAAAGAAGTCGTTGAGGAAAGTCAGGCACTTTATTGATTAACTGGTTTTTTGGCGACCACGGCCAGGGTAACGGAAGCCCTGGCCAAAAGCCTGTCCCAACGCTGGTCCGCAAAAAGGTCGGATTCAACAATAATCAGGCTGCGTCCGAGCTTGATCACCCTGGCCCGACAATTCAGCTCTTCACCTTCCACAGGCCGCAGCAAACTGATCTTGAAATCCGCCGTCAGCACCAATTGACCTTCAGGAATCAGGGTCGCACCGGCTGCGCCTCCTGTATGATCGGTCAGCGTGCACTGCACCCCGGCATGCACATAACCATCCTGTTGTTGGTGGTCTTTACGCACGGGCAAACGTGTTTCGCAATAGCCAGGGGCCACTTCCACCGTCTGCAAACCCAGGGAACGGGCAAAAGGAGCGGCTTGCAAAATACGCTCTACTTCCTGGTGGTAGCAGGGATTGGCAGGTTCGAAAAGAGCTGACATAGGCTTGTCCTTGTTGTTATTGACAACCAGCCTATATCAGCAGCACTCAGGAAGGAACAACGAACAGCGACCCGCGAGTCATCAGGCCCGAGTCCAGGTCGTCCCATCCTTGTTGTCTTTCAGAACGATACCCTGGGCAGCAAGGTCATCGCGGATTCGGTCCGCTTCGGCAAAGTCCCGCTCCTGCTTGGCCATCAGGCGCTTTTCAATCAGGGTTTCAATCACATCTGGGTTGATGCTGGTTTCTTCTGCTTGTCCCTGGAGGAAGGCCTGGGGATCCTGCTGCAAAAATCCCAGAGTGCTGGCCAGTTGCTGAAGTTCACCGGCCAGAGCAGCAGCCAGTTGAGTATCATCCCCTTCCCTAGCACGGTTAATTGCACGGGTCAGGTCAAAAAGAACGGCCAGAGCTTCTGGGGTGTTGAAATCATCATCCATGGCCTTGAAGAAGTTTTCCCGCCAGTGGCCGACCTGAGCAACCTTCTCAGGGTAAATCACCGTCTCCAGACCATTCAGTGCCGTGTAAAAGCGCTCCAGGGATTTACGGGCATCCTTGAGTGCGGTCTCAGAATAATTAATCGCTGAACGGTAATGGCTGGACAAGAGAAGATAACGCACCACTTCTGGGTCGTATTTTTCCAGTATTTCCCGGATGGTGAAGAAGTTACCCAGTGACTTGGACATCTTTTCTTCGTCCACGCGCACAGCCCCGGCATGCATCCAGGTATTGACGTATTTCTGCCCGGTCGCGGCTTCACTCTGGGCGATTTCATTTTCATGGTGCGGAAAAGGCAAATCAGGCCCACCGCCATGGATATCAAAGGTATTGCCCAGGCAGCAGGTGGACATGGCCGAGCACTCAATGTGCCAACCAGGCCGTCCATTACCCCAGGGCGAAGGCCAGCTGGCTTCACCGGGTTTGGCGGCTTTCCAGAGCACAAAATCCAGGGGGTCTTCCTTGTGGCTGTCGACCTCAACGCGTGAACCGGCCTGCAAATCATCCAGTTTGCGGTTGGTCAATTGACCATAGTTGGCAAACTTGCGAACCCGGTAGTAGACATCACCATTGTCGGCGGCATAGGCATAGCCCTTGTCTTCCAGGGTTTTGATCAGGTTGAGGATGTCTTCAATATAGGCCGTGGCACGGGGTTCAATGTCCGGGCGCAATACCCCCAGACGGGTTTCGTCTTCGTGCATGGCGGCAATCATTCGCTCGGTGAGCTGATTGATTTCTTCGCCGTTTTCATCGGCACGCTTGAGAATCTTGTCATCGATGTCGGTGATGTTGCGCACATAGGTGACGGCATAACCGCGCTCACGCAGGTAGCGGGTGATCATGTCGAAAACCACCATGACGCGGGCATGACCCAGGTGGCAAAGGTCATAAACCGTGACGCCACAGACGTACATTTTGATCTTGCCGGGTTCCAGTGGCTGCAGCGGCTCTTTCTGATGGGTCAGAGTATTATAGAGGGTAATTTGTGGTAGTTGTGTCATTTTAGCCCTGTTTTTTCTGCATTTTGGCCCAGGAGTCTTTAAGGCTGACGGTACGGTTGAAGACAAGCTTGCCGTTCGACTGGTGATCGTGACGATCAGCGCAGAAGTAGCCCACCCGCTCAAACTGGAAGTGGTCTTCGGGTTGCGCAGCAGCCAGATCCGGCTCGCAGACTGCTTCAATCCGGGTCAACGAATCCGGGTTCAGGTGTTCCAGAAAATCCTTGTCCTTGTCAGCATCCGGTGTTTCCACCTGAAAGAGATTGTCATACAGACGAACTTCGGCAGCCACGCCCTTGTCCGCACTGACCCAGTGAATCACACCCTTGACCTTGCGACCTTCAGGATTCTTGCCCAGAGTTTCGGGATCATAAGAGCAATGCAGCTCTGTGACCTCCCCCTGGTCATTCTTGATCACTTCATCACAACGAATCACCCAGGCATTGCGCAGACGCACTTCCTTGCCGGGAGCCAGACGGAAGAATTTTTTGGGTGGATCTTCCATGAAGTCATCCCGGTCAATATAGAGTTCACGGGTAAAGGGCAGTTGGCGCTCACCCAGGTCATCACGGGCAGGATGCGAAGGAGCGGTCAGAACCTCTTCACGACCGGCTTCCCAGTTGGTGATCACGACTTTGATGGGGTTGAGTACCACCATGGCACGACGAGCGTTATGCTCCAGATCATTGCGCAGGGCAAAGTTGAGCATATTGATGTCCACCACCCCACCGGCACGATTCACCCCGACCAGATCACAGAAATCACGAATGGATTTGGGGGTGAAACCACGGCGGCGCATACCGGAAATCGTCGGCATCCGCGGATCATCCCAGCCCTTCACGATGCCTTCATCCACCAGCAGTTTGAGTTTGCGCTTGGAGGTCACCGTGTAATTCAGGTTCAAACGCGCAAATTCAGTCTGTACCGGCTTGCAGGGTACGGGCAGGTTGTTCAGAAACCATTCGTACAACGGGCGATGATCTTCAAATTCCAGAGTACACAGAGAATGGGTAATCCCTTCAATGGCATCTGACTGACCGTGAGTGAAATCATAACTGGGGTAAATGCACCACTTGTCACCCGTCTGGTGATGGTGCTGGTGGCGGATGCGATAAAGAATGGGATCACGCAGGTTGATATTGGGGGCAGCCATGTCTATTTTGGCTCGCAAAACCTTGGCACCATTGGGGTAGTCACCGGCACGCATCCTGGCAAATTCAGCCAGGTTTTCGTCCACACTGCGATCCCGGAAGGGGCTATTTTTACCCGGCTCGGTCAGGGTGCCGCGATATTCGCGCATCTGTTCGGCATCCAGCTCACAGACATAGGCCTTGCCTTCCTTGATGAGGTGAGTGGCCCAGTCATAAAGTTGGTCAAAATAGTTGGATGCAAAACGCACGCCACCCGCCCACTGAAAGCCCAACCAATGGATGTCTTCCTGGATGGCATCAATAAAAACCTGGCTTTCTTTTTCAGGGTTGGTGTCATCAAAACGCAGATGACAAGCACCCCCAAATTCTTCAGCAATACCGAAGTTCAGGCAAATGCTTTTGGCGTGGCCGATATGCAGGAAACCATTAGGCTCAGGCGGGAAGCGGGTCACGACTTTTTGTTGCTGACCTGCTTCACGCTGCTCTTGGATCAGGTTGCGGATAAAGTTGGTTGCAGCAGAAATTTCGGCCTGGCTCATAGCTCTCGCTTCTTAACGGGTTGGTGAATAAAAGCAAAGAAAGTTATTATAACAGGAAGCAGGCTGACTGCGAGTCAGCCGCTTTATTGTTTCTCTACCTAAACCCCACGGAGTCGAAAACGTGTCTGCTACCAACCCCCAGGTTCGCCTGACCACCAGCAAGGGTGATATCACTCTTGAACTCAACGCTGAAAAAGCACCGAAAACTGTTGCCAACTTCCTTGATTATGTCGGCAAAGGTCACTATGACGGCACCATCTTTCACCGCGTCATTAGCAACTTCATGGTTCAGGGCGGTGGTTTTGATGCCGACTTCAACCAGAAACCTGCTCCCAACACCGTAGAAAACGAAGCCGATAATGGCCTGAGCAATGTTAATGGCGCTGTTGCCATGGCGCGCACCATGGACCCTCACTCAGCCAGTGCCCAGTTTTTCATTAACGTCAAAGACAATGACTTCCTGAACCATTCCAGCAAAACACCTCAAGGCTGGGGTTATGCGGTTTTTGGTCAGGTCATTGATGGCATGGATGTGGTCGAGGAAATCAAGGCCGTACCCACCGGCAACAAAATGGGTCATCAGGATGTACCTAAGGAAAATATCTTGATTGAAAAAGCAGAAGTCATTCAGTAAAGAAGGCTCTGATTAATGCTGCTATTTATCTCCGATCTACACCTACAGGAAGATCGCCCCCAGTTGACCCAGGGATTTCTGAGGTTTCTGGAACAACAGGCCCCCAAGGCAGAAGCCTTGTATATTCTGGGTGATTTCTTTGATGTGTGGATCGGGGATGACGCCATGACCCCCTTTCACCACAGCATTGCCAGTGCACTTCACCAGTGTGCCGAGCAGGGTACGAAAATTCACCTGATGCACGGCAACCGGGATTTTGCCCTGGGAGAGGATTTCTGCAAGCTGGCTGGCTGCACCCTGTTGCCTGACCCCTGTGTTATTGCTCCGTTCGGGGAACCCCTGCTGCTGATGCATGGTGACCTCCTCTGCACCGATGATATTGCTTACCAGAGAATGCGTAAGGTCTTCCGCAACCCTCTGGTTAATTTTATTTTACGCAACACCCCAGTCAGTTTCCGCCGCAAAATTGCCAGCAAAACCCGCCAGACCAGCCAGAAACAAACTCGCATGAAGGCAGACAAGATCATTGATGCCAACCCTCAAGCCATTATTGATTATATGCAGGAACATCAGGTTGAAACCCTGATACACGGCCACACTCACCGCCCAGCACGACATCATCACTCCCTTAAGCGCGAAGGCCAGATAATCGAGGGACAACGCTATGTATTGGGTGACTGGAGTGATCAGGAAGGGTGGAAAATTCAAGTGACCCCTGAAGATATTGAGCTGCTTGCTTTTACCCTCTAGACTTCCCCCTCCCCAAAAAGTTACATCAGGTAACTTTTAGTGCATTCATGTGCTTCGCACTAAAAAAATGCACTTTCCTGATCATGTTGTTCCATATCTCTTCCATAATTGCACCGAAAAGGTGCGACTAGCTGTTTCAAACCCAAGAAAATCTCTTAACCTACTGTATTAAAAGACTTTTATTAGTTGGTACAAGTTTTGCTATAAAGAATTCATAGCCTGACACAGATCAAAAAAACAACAACTCCCCCTCAATGTCTTTTACTTCCACGCATCGGAGAAATGGTTAATGACGCAACTGCAAAGCCACAAGATGAATCTTTCTGGCGCTGAAAAGCACTGGTTGCCGGTTTTTGGTAGCAACGGTAAATTAAAACTTGGATGGAGCTGTTTTCTCAACCGACAACTCTATCCGGTGATTGAACAGGTTTTTGAAGGGGTCGCAGCGACTCGCGTGAAGCTCTTGCACGAGTGGGTGGATAGCCATTGGCAACATTTGGAGGAGCTGGCTGAGCAAGTCTCAATAGGCGATCAAGACAAACTGGCGCGGCAATTGAATGAAAAGAAAAACCAGTTGGCTGACCTGTCAGAGCTTTTTTATGTTGATCACGACGGAACTATTCTGGCTTCAAGCAGTAAGCAACGTGCTGGTCAGAGTCATCAGGGACCCACACTAGGAGCCGCACTTCAGCAGGGTCTTAACCATCCCTTCCTGCACGGCCCTTATTCCGACAGCAACACACTGGAGTTGGGCCCTTCAACATCCAGCTTTCATGATGCTGTGACCTTGATGTTCTACCAGCCGGTGATTCATGAAGGCAAAGCTCATGGCTGTCTCTGCGCACGGGTTCCCAACGATGTTCTCGGGGACTTGATTCAGCGCGAGGCTGGGCATGTTTACCCTGAGTCTGGCGACAATTATATTTTCATGGTGGAGTCCAGGTTTGATCAATCCATTCAGCCAGGCACAGCCCTGTCCCGTTCCCGCTTTGAAGACAGCACTTTTTCTCATGGTGAGAACCTGAAAGACGGTATCCATACCAAGTGGGGCACTGTCAGTGTGCAAAAGCATACCGAACTGGAGCTGCGCTTTACTGACCCGGCCACGGGCAACCTGCATCCAGGTGTGCGTGAAACCATCACCAACGGCAGCAACCTGTTTATCACTTATCCCGGTTATTCCGACTATCGTCACATCCCGGTGATCGGCAAGGGGGTTACCTTCCAATTACCCGGTTCTCCGGATAAATGGGGGATGATGTGTGAAGGTGACCTGGAAGAGGTCTATCGCCGCCGCTCCATCAGTGTCAGCCTGATGAACACCTACCTCCTGACCGTGGCCGGGTTTCTGGGGGCAACCACCTTACTGCACAGCTATGCACCGCTGGACACGTTACCCATGCTGGCAGCCAATACACTCATGCTGGGGATTTCCGCCTGGATATTTGCCAATCTGGGCCCCAAGCGTGTCTCTGAAAGACTGCGTAATACCACAAAAATCATCCGCACCATCGCCGAGGGTGAAGGCAACCTGCGTCAACGCCTGGATACCGAAAAGATGGCCAAGGATGAAAGTGGCAGCATGGGGCGTTGGTTCAACAGCTTTCTAGACAGCATGGATGGCATCATGGGGCAGGTGATTCACACCACAGAAACCGTCAAACAGAACAATGACAAGATGCTGGATCGTACCCAGGAAGCCCGCCAAACCAGCCAGGAAGTGAACCAGGTAATCGGCAAGATGCTAAGCCTGGTCGAAGAGCAAATGGAAGAGATCGACCAGGCGACAGCAACAGCCAATACCATGAAAAAAGCCATGGATGAAGTGGTTGATAAAGCCAGGGAACAATTTGAAAGTGCGCAAACCAGCACCTTGAGCATCCGCAAGGTTGTTGATACCACGGCTC
Source organism: Marinospirillum sp. (assembly GCF_044810985.1). Taxonomy (GTDB): domain Bacteria; phylum Pseudomonadota; class Gammaproteobacteria; order Pseudomonadales; family Halomonadaceae; genus Marinospirillum. Next base: position 3,143,347 of record NZ_CP085242.1, on the reverse strand, counting down.
AACGAGTACAGAGTCTCGACAGTCGCATGGTGGAAATCGGTGATATTGTCGAAATGATCACTGAAATCACCAACCAAACCAACCTGCTGGCCTTGAATGCCGCCATAGAAGCCGCCAGGGCAGGAGAAGCGGGGAGAGGCTTTGCCGTCGTTGCCGATGAGGTCAGATCCCTGGCCACACGAACGGCAGAAGCCGCAGGTGATATTCAGGAAACCGTGACCAGTCTGCAAAAAGAAACCCGCAGTGCCGTGGACTATATGGAAGATGGCGTTAAAGAAGTGGATATTCGTCTTAAGGAAGCTGAAAACAACACCTCAGAAAACACCGAACTCCACCAGGCGGTTGAGCAGATGTTCAGTATCATTACTCAACTGAGCGAACGCAGTGAGTTCTACGGCTCCTCCATTCGTCAGGTTGAAGTCGCATCAGGAGAAATGACCAGTGTTATGGAAGAGCTACAGGGCTCGGCCAATCATGTGCGCCACTCCACACAAACCCTGCAGCAGCTGGTAGGCAAGTTCACAGTGAGTGCACAGAAACCTTAATAAAAACCAGACCGGCTCCGTGTGGGCCGGTTTTTTTGTGCCACGTCTCTGGCAGTGATAGTTCAAGGCATAAAAAAACACCCCTTGAACGCGTGTTCAAGGGGTGTTTTCAGAATAGGTGCCTGACGATGACCTACTTTATTCGCACCATCCCTGGCGCTCACCCTACGGGCCGACCTTCGGCCGTTCTGATTGGTTCCAGACCAATCAGTCACATGCCATGTTCAAGTAGAATTTCTCTAGCCATAAAAAAATCCCCCTGACTCACTGAGCCAAGGGGATTGTTTTATAAGTGCCTGACGATGACCTACTTTCACATGGGGAAGCCCCACACTATCATCGGCGCTGAGCGGTTTCACTTCTGAGTTCGAAAAGGGTTCAGGTGGTTCCCACTCGCTAAGGTCGTCAGGCGTAACTGTTGGAAGCTGGCACTGCTTCGGCCAACATCCTAAAAAGGGGCAAGATTCAAGTTTTGGCGTATCGCCGGTCTGCGTCAGTCTCTTACGTATCCGTCAAATCATCATTGCTCAGTCTTGATCTATAAAACCGCTTGGGTGTTATATGGTCAAGCCTCACGGGTCATTAGTATCGGTTAGCTCAACGCATTGCTGCGCTTCCACATCCGACCTATCAACCTTGTGGTCTTCAAGGGCCCTTTAGGAGGATCAAGTCCTCAGGGAGACCTTATCTTGAAGGGGGCTTCCCGCTTAGATGCCTTCAGCGGTTATCCCGTCCGAACATAGCTACCGGGCAATGCCATTGGCATGACAACCCGAACACCAGAGGTTCGTCCACTCCGGTCCTCTCGTACTAGGAGCAGCTCTTCTCAAGTCTCCAACGTCCACGGCAGATAGGGACCGAACTGTCTCACGACGTTCTAAACCCAGCTCGCGTACCACTTTAAATGGCGAACAGCCATACCCTTGGGACCGAATTCAGCCCCAGGATGTGATGAGCCGACATCGAGGTGCCAAACACCGCCGTCGATGTGAACTCTTGGGCGGTATCAGCCTGTTATCCCCGGAGTACCTTTTATCCGTTGAGCGATGGCCCTTCCATACAGAACCACCGGATCACTAGAACCTACTTTCGTACCTGCTCGACGTGTCTGTCTCGCAGTCAAGCACCCTTATGCTCTTGCACTCATTGGCTGATTTCCGACCAGCCTGAGGGTACCTTTGTGCTCCTCCGTTACTCTTTGGGAGGAGACCGCCCCAGTCAAACTACCCACCACACACGGTCCCTGATCCAGATAATGGACCTAGGTTAGAACCTCAAGATTGCCAGGCTGGTATTTCAAGGTTGGCTCCATGCAAACTGGCGTCTGCATTTCAAAGCCTCCCAGCTATCCTACACAAGCAATATCAAAGTCCAGTGTGAAGCTATAGTAAAGGTTCACGGGGTCTTTCCGTCTAGCCGCGGATACACAGCATCTTCACTGCGATTTCAATTTCACTGAGTCTCGGGTGGAGACAGCGCCCCCATCATTACGCCATTCGTGCAGGTCGGAACTTACCCGACAAGGAATTTCGCTACCTTAGGACCGTTATAGTTACGGCCGCCGTTTACCGGGGCTTCGATCAAGAGCTTCGCTTGCGCTAACCCCATCAATTAACCTTCCGGCACCGGGCAGGCGTCACACCCTATACGTCCACTTACGTGTTTGCAGAGTGCTGTGTTTTTAATAAACAGTTGCAGGGGCCTGGTATCTTCGACCGACTTCGGCTCGGTTTGTGTAAACGTCACCTAGTGTCGGCGTGCCTTCTCCCGAAGTTACGGCACCATTTTGCCTAGTTCCTTCACCCGAGTTCTCTCAAGCGCCTGGGTCTTCTCGACCTGACCACCTGTGTCGGTTTGGGGTACGGTTTGTTGTGATCTGAAGCTTAGAGACTTTTCTTGGAAGCGTGGCATCAACGAGTTCGATTCCCCGAAGGTCCTCTTCCTCTCGCATCTCGGCGTTGCACCCCCGGATTTGCCTAAGGGTACCGCCTACTTGCTTTCACCAGGACTACCAACGCCTGGCTCGCCTAGCCTTCTCCGTCCTCCCATCGCAATCACAACAAGTGCAGGAATATTAACCTGCTTCCCATCGACTACGCCTTTCGGCCTCGCCTTAGGGGCCGACTCACCCTACCCTGATTAGCATGGGATAGGAAACCTTGGTCTTCCGGCGGGGGAGTTTTTCACTCCCCTTATCGTTACTCATGTCAGCATTCGCACTTGTGATACCTCCAGCAGACTTCTCAATCCACCTTCGACGGCTTACACAACGCTCCTCTACCGCTCATCATAGATGAACCCGCAGCTTCGGCACCTGGTTTGAGCCCCGTTACATCTTCCGCGCGGGCCGACTCGACTAGTGAGCTATTACGCTTTCTTTAAAGGGTGGCTGCTTCTAAGCCAACCTCCTAGCTGTTTTTGCCTTCCCACATCGTTTCCCACTTAACCAGGATTTTGGGGCCTTAGCTGGCGGTCTGGGTTGTTTCCCTTTTCACGACGGACGTTAGCACCCGCCGTGTGTCTCCCGTGCTCACACTCACCGGTATTCGGAGTTTGCATGGAGTTGGTAAGTCGGGATGACCCCCTAGTCCAAACAGTGCTCTACCTCCGGTGGTGATACACGAGGCGCTACCTAAATAGCTTTCGAGGAGAACCAGCTATCTCCGGGCTTGATTAGCCTTTCACTCCGACCCACAGGTCATCCGAATCTTTTTCAACAGATTACGGTTCGGTCCTCCAGTTGATGTTACTCAACCTTCAACCTGCCCATGGGTAGATCGCCCGGTTTCGGGTCTATTCCCAGCGACTGCGCGCCCTATTAAGACTCGGTTTCCCTACGGCTCCCCTATACGGTTAACCTCGCCACTGAGAATAAGTCGCTGACCCATTATACAAAAGGTACGCCGTCACCCAACAAGTGGGCTCCGACTGCTTGTACGCATACGGTTTCAGGATCTATTTCACTCCCCTAACAGGGGTTCTTTTCGCCTTTCCCTCACGGTACTGGTTCACTATCGGTCAGTCAGGAGTATTTAGCCTTGGAGGATGGTCCCCCCATCTTCAGACAGGATTTCTCGTGTCCCGTCCTACTCGTTTTCACTGAAAATGCATTTTCGCGTACGGGGCTATCACCCGCTATGGCGGCACTTTCCAGAGCCTTCCGCTAACACAAATTCAACTTAAGGGCTGCTCCCCTTTCGCTCGCCGCTACTCAGGGAATCTCGGTTGATTTCTTTTCCTCGGGGTACTTAGATGTTTCAGTTCTCCCGGTTTGCCTCCAGCACCTATGTATTCAGTACTGGATACCCAGCTTACACTGGGTGGGTTTCCCCATTCAGAAATGTCCGGATCACAGTCTGTTTGCCGACTCCCCGAACCTTATCGCAGGCTTCCACGTCTTTCATCGCCTCTGACTGCCAAGGCATCCACCGTATGCGCTTCGTCACTTGACCATATAACCCCAAGAAGTTTTCCTAAAAAGGAGCTAATCCTTTTGGGGCTTATCAAATAACTGTTCAACGATTTTTCGCCGGATACGCTTGAGACTGATGTCCATTGCTGCCTCAGTGAGCAGCAACAAACGTATCGCTTTGACTTTTAAAACTTGAATCTTGCATTGTTAAAGAGCGTATCCTGATGGACAGAATTCAGCGTTCTCAATCGACCTTGGCTTTTTCAGCAAGGTGCAATCAAAAAGGCTCAATAGTGTTCACTAGGAAAAATTTAAGAATGAATCAACAAGATGCTGTTTGGTGGAGCTAAGCGGGATCGAACCGCTGACCTCCTGCGTGCAAGGCAGGCGCTCTCCCAGCTGAGCTATAGCCCCATTTTAACTGGTTAAAAACTTTTCTATGTTTTAAACACAACCAATTAATAATTTGATTCTGAGCGAGGCATTTTGTGGCGAAGCCTACTTTTAGTTAGGCGAGTCACAAAATAACGAAGTTCAGGAGCAAATTTGGTGGGTCTGGGCAGACTTGAACTGCCGACCTCACCCTTATCAGGGGTGCGCTCTAACCAGCTGAGCTACAGACCCGGTCGTTTTGCAGCATCTTTTGCATCAGGTCCATTCATGTGAGCACTTACGGGTGGTTTGGGCCGTCGTTAAGGAGGTGATCCAGCCGCAGGTTCCCCTACGGCTACCTTGTTACGACTTCACCCCAGTCATTAACCACACCGTGGTAACCGCCCTCCCGAAGGTTAAGCTAGCTACTTCTGGTGCAATCAACTCCCATGGTGTGACGGGCGGTGTGTACAAGGCCCGGGAACGTATTCACCGCGGCATTCTGATCCGCGATTACTAGCGATTCCGACTTCATGGAGTCGAGTTGCAGACTCCAATCCGGACTACGACCGGCTTTTGCGGATTGGCTCCCCCTCGCGGGTTAGCAACCTGTTGTACCGGCCATTGTAGCACGTGTGTAGCCCTACTCGTAAGGGCCATGATGACTTGACGTCGTCCCCACCTTCCTCCGGTTTGTCACCGGCAGTCTCCTTAGAGTTCCCGACTTAACTCGCTGGCAAATAAGGATAGGGGTTGCGCTCGTTACGGGACTTAACCCAACATTTCACAACACGAGCTGACGACAGCCATGCAGCACCTGTCACAGAGTTCCCGAAGGCACCAATCCATCTCTGGAAAGTTCTCTGGATGTCAAGAGTAGGTAAGGTTCTTCGCGTTGCATCGAATTAAACCACATGCTCCACCGCTTGTGCGGGCCCCCGTCAATTCATTTGAGTTTTAACCTTGCGGCCGTACTCCCCAGGCGGTCAACTTAGTGCGTTAGCTGCGCCACTAAGAACTCAAGGCTCCCAACGGCTAGTTGACATCGTTTACGGCGTGGACTACCAGGGTATCTAATCCTGTTTGCTCCCCACGCTTTCGCACCTCAGCGTCAGTATCAGTCCAGAAGGCCGCCTTCGCCACTGGTATTCCTCCACATATCTACGCATTTCACCGCTACACGTGGAATTCTACCTTCCTCTACTGTACTCTAGCTTGCCAGTTCCAGATGCCGTTCCTAGGTTGAGCCCAGGGCTTTCACATCTGGCTTAACAAACCGCCTACGCGCGCTTTACGCCCAGTAATTCCGATTAACGCTCGCACCCTCCGTATTACCGCGGCTGCTGGCACGGAGTTTGCCGGTGCTTCTTCTGTGGGTGACGTCACAGCTTACGGGTATTAACCGCAAACCTTTCCTCCCCACTGAAAGTGCTTTACAACCCGAAGGCCTTCTTCACACACGCGGCATGGCTGGATCAGGGTTGCCCCCATTGTCCAATATTCCCCACTGCTGCCTCCCGTAGGAGTCCGGACCGTGTCTCAGTTCCGGTGTGGCTGATCATCCTCTCAGACCAGCTACGGATCGTCGCCTTGGTGAACCTTTACTTCACCAACTAGCTAATCCGACATGGGCTCATCCGATAGCGTGAGGCCGAAACCCCACTTTCTCCCGTAGGACGTACGCGGTATTAGCCTTCCTTTCGAAAGGTTATCCCCCACTATCGGGCAGATTCCCATGCATTACTCACCCGTCCGCCGCTCGACGCCTGGAAGCAAGCTTCCATCGTTTCCGCTCGACTTGCATGTGTTAGGCCTGCCGCCAGCGTTCAATCTGAGCCATGATCAAACTCTTCAGTTTAAAATCATCGATTCATTGAGTGAATCAAACTTGGCTCAAGGTTCAAACGAATAATTGAAATCAAGAATTAACTTGAATCTCGACGAGTCGCTTGCCTTGATGTTTTGTTGACTGAACCACCCTTTCCAAAGAAAGGGCAGCGCCACAAACCATCCCGCAAGCGCCCACATGAATGTACCTGATGCTTCATTCTTAAAGAGCGTTGATTAAAAGCAGCTAAAAGCCCTTCCAATCAAGAGGCAACATATTACCATGCTTTCTGCCTCCGTCAAGCGTTTATTTTCGCTTGTTTGCTGCCGGTTAAGCCTTGGCTTCTCCCTGACAGCGAGTGCGCATTCTAGAGATTTTTCAGGAGAGCGCAAGCACTTTTTGCAAAAAATTGAATAATCATTTTAACCCACAAACTTGTCCACAAATTCATGCACAGGCCAAGCATCCAAGCCTTCTTTTTGCCTGAACACTTCCAGTATTTCCTGGCAACGCTGAGGGACAAAACAGCTGGCCAGATTATCGGCAAACTTCTCTTCCAGAAAAGAAATACTCTCTTCCCTGCGCCTGCGGTGCCCCAGTGGATATTCCACGGCAACCTTTTCGGTGCAGCTGCCATCTGCAAAGAAGATTTGAATCGCATTGGCAATGGAACGCTTTTCCGGGTCAAGGTAGTCCGCAGAAAAGCCTTTGTTCTCCTTGACCTCCATTTTTTCCCTCAAACGATCCAGCTCAGGATGAGCCGCATGAAAACCGTTTTCATAGTGTTCAGCTTTCAGTTCTCCCAACACCAGGGGGACGGCAATCATGTACTGTAAGCAGTGATCCCTGTCTGCGGGATTATTCAATTCACCGGTTTTGGAAATGATTCGGATGGCCGATTCGTGGGTGGTGATTTCTATCCGGCTTATTTCATCCAGGCGATCCCTGACTTGCGGGTGCAGGATAACTGCAGCTTCTGCAGCCGTCTGGGCATGAAATTCAGCGGGAAAGGAAACCTTGAAGAGAATGTTCTCCATCACATAACTGCCATAGGCCTGACTGCGGTCCAGTCGCTGTTTTTCCGGCGGTTTGATCTGTTGATCCTTGTTGGTCTTGCTGAAGAGCACATCATAAAAGCCCCATTGGGGCGCACTCAGAGCGGCAGGAATCCCCATTTCGCCGCGCATTGCCATATCCGCCAAACGCACACCTCTGGAAGTGGCATCCCCAGCGGCCCAGGATTTTCGTGAACCGGCATTGGGAGCATGGCGATAAGTGCGCAGAGCCTGACCATCCACCCAGGCATGCGACAAAGCAGAAAGCAGCTGTTCGCGATTGGCCCCCATCATTTTCGCCACCACAGCGGTCGTCGCCACCTTAACCAGCAGAACGTGATCCAGACCCACACGATTAAATGAGTTTTCCAGGGCCAGGATGCCCTGGATTTCATGCGCCTGAATCATGGCTTCCAAGACGCTGCGCATCAAAAGAGGGGGTTTGCCCTGGGCCACTTGTTTCTGGGAAAGGTGGTCGGCTACAGCCAGGATGCCACCCAGATTATCTGATGGGTGCCCCCACTCTGCAGCCAGCCAGGTATCATTGTAATCCAGCCAGCGCAGGGCACAGCCAAAATCCCAGGCGGCTTTCACCGGATCCAGACGATATGAGGTTCCGGGCACTCGGGCACCCTGAGGCACCTGGGTACCCTCCACCAGAGGGCCAAGGTGCTTGGTGCATTCAGGAAACCGAAGGGCGAGAAGCGCACAACCCAAGGTATCCATCAAACACAAGCGCGCTGTTTTCAGGGCTTCCTGGCTGGGAATAGAGTCATTGAGAAGATAGTCGGCAAGATCCTGAAGTTCCTGGTCATAATCAGGACGAAGGTTAGTGTCGGCATTGCTGCTCATGGGGGCAGCCTCCAGGTCGCTGAAATCAAAAATGCACCCTGAGAGAACCCCAGAGTGCAACGATCGAGAACTTGATTTCAGCCTAGCACAGCTTAGAAGGTATCGCCGGGAATCCGTACCCAACCTTCCATCACAATGCGGGCACTGCGGCTCATGATGGCCTTGTCCACGGACCACTGGCCATCAACCTGACTGGCTTCAGCACCCACCTTAAGCGTGCCGGAAGGATGCCCGAAGGTCACCTCCTTGCGATCGCCCCCACCAGCGGCCAGATTCACCAGGGTTCCGGGGATCGCAGCCGCCGTACCTATGGCCACCGCGGCCGTACCCATCATGGCATGGTGCAACTTGCCCATGGACAGAGCGCGCACCAGAAGATCCACCTTGTCGGCTTCCACTTGCTTGCCACTGGAAGAGGTATAAGTTTTGGGAGGAGCAACAAAGGCCACCTTGGGCGTGTGCTGGCGTGCAGCGGCTTCAGCAACATCCTTGATCAGGCCCATTTTCACAGCACCCTGAGCACGAATCGTCTCAAAGCGCGTGAGTGCATCAGCATCATTGTTGATGGCTTCCTGAAGCTCGGTGCCTGTGTAACCAATTTCATCGGCATTCAGGAAGATAGTGGGAATCCCGGCATTGATCAGAGTGGCCTTGAAAGTGCCTACACCCGGTACTTCGAGATCATCCACCAGATTGCCGGTGGGGAAGATTGCGCCTTCACCATCGGCCGGGTCCATGAATTCCACGGGAATCTCGGCAGCCGGGAAGGTCACGCCATCCAGTTCAAAATCACCGGTTTCCTGAACCTGACCATCCGTCATGGGGACACGGGTGACAATGGTTTTCTTGATATTGGCCTGCCAGATGCGCACTTCGGCCATACCATTTTCGGGCAGACGACTGGCATCCACCAGACCCGAATGGATTGCAAAAGCACCCACCGCAGCTGAAAGGTTGCCGCAGTTGCCGCTCCAATCCACAAACTCCTTGTCGATGGAAACCTGACCAAACAGATAGTCCACATCGTGGCCGGGCTCAGTTGCCGGAGCCAGAATCACGGTCTTGCTGGTACTGGAAGTCGCACCGCCCATACCGTCAATTTGCTTGCCATAGGGATCGGGACTGCCGATGACCCGCAACAAAATGGAATCACGTGCCTTGCCGGGCTTCTGGGCTGCTTCCGGCAGGTCTTTCAGGTTGAAGAAAACACCTTTACTGGTACCACCACGCATATAGGTGGCGGGGATTTTGATCTGGGGAACCTGACTCATATTTCACTCCTGATTTTACAAACTTTATAGAGCCTGAAATAAGTAAGGCGGAACCTACGGAACCGCCTTACTCACTTGCTTTTTTACCTGACGGCTTTAATCTCAGGCCGGAACTTCACCTTCCAGGAAGTCCTTGGCAAAGCCCTGAAGGACGCCACCGGCTTTATAGACGTGAGCTTCAGCAGCGGTATCCAGTCGGCAGATCACCGGCACCTGAACTTTCTCACCGTTTTTACGGGTGATGGTTAGAGTGACAGTATTGCGTGGTGACAGCTCACCTTCGACATCATAGGTTTCAGTGCCGTCTATACCCAGCGTCTTGCGAGTGGTGCCTTCCTCGAATTGCAAGGGCAGGACACCCATACCAATCAGGTTGGTGCGGTGAATACGCTCAAAGCCTTCTGCCACGATGGCTTCTACACCAGCCAGACGCACACCCTTGGCAGCCCAGTCACGGGAAGAACCCTGACCATAGTCAGCGCCAGCAATAATAATCAGCGGCTGCTTGCGCTCCATGTAGGTCTCAATGGCTTCCCACATACGGGTCACTTCACCTTCCGGCTCAATACGTGCCAGAGAGCCCTGCTTGACTTCACCGTCCACGACAGCCATTTCATTGATCAGCTTGGGGTTGGCAAAGGTGGCGCGCTGTGCAGTCAGGTGGTCACCACGGTGGGTTGCATAGGAATTGAAGTCTTCTTCAGGCACACCCATTTTATGCAGATATTCACCGGAAGCACTGTTCATCAGGATCGCATTGGAAGGCGACAGGTGATCCGTTGTGATGTTGTCCGGCAGAACAGCCAGAGGGCGCATACCTTTAAGAGTACGCTCTGCTGCCAGGGCACCTTCCCAATAAGGAGGACGACGGATGTAGGTGCTCTGAGGACGCCAGTCATAAAGAGGACTTTCGGCTTCAACACCCTTGTCCAGATCGAACATGGGAATATAAACCTCACGGAACTGCTCCGGCTTGACGCTGGAAGCAACGATCGCATCAATCTCTTCATCGGAAGGCCAGAGGTCTTTCAGGGTAATCGGGTTACCCTGTGCATCTTCACCCAACACATCCTTTTCGATATCAAAGCGGATGGTACCGGCAATGGCGTAGGCCACAACCAGAGGCGGTGAAGCCAGGAAAGCCTGCTTGGCGTAAGGATGGATGCGACCATCAAAGTTGCGGTTACCGGAAAGCACAGCCGTGGTGTAAAGATCGCGGTCAATGATTTCCTGCTGGATTTTGGGGTCCAGAGCACCGGACATGCCATTACAGGTGGTGCAGGCATAGGCCACGATACCAAAGCCCAGTTTTTCCATCTCGCCCAGAAGACCGGATTCTTCCAGGTACAAACGTGCCACCTTGGAGCCGGGAGCAAAGGAAGACTTCACCCAGGGCTTGCGAATCAGCCCCATTTCATTGGCTTTCTTGGCCAGCAAACCGGCGGCTACCACGTTGCGGGGGTTGGACGTATTGGTGCAACTGGTGATGGCGGCAATGATGACCGCTCCATCTGGAATAAGGCCCTGTTTTTCCTGCTCGCGAGCTTCTTCCAGATTACCGGCAATACCTTTGGCAGCCAGATCAGCCGTGGAAAGACGTGCATGAGGATTGGAAGGCCCGGCCAGGTTGCGACCCACACTGGAAAGGTCAAACTTGAGCACCCGCTCATAGTCAGCTTTCACCAAGTCATCAGCCCAGAAACCAGCAGTCTTGGCATAATTCTCAACCAGTTCTACCTGTTCTGGTTCACGACCGGTCAGCTTCAGGTAATCGATGGTTTGCTCATCGATATAGAACATGGCTGCAGTGGCACCGTATTCCGGTGTCATGTTGGAAATAGTGGCACGGTCGCCCACGGTCAGGCTGGATGCGCCTTCACCGTAAAATTCCAGGTAAGCACCAACGACTCGCTCTTTACGCAGAAATTCGGTCAGAGCCAGTACGATATCGGTTGCAGTAATACCGGGCTGACGCTTGCCAACCAGTTCCACACCCACGATGTCCGGCAGGCGCATCATGGAAGGATGACCCAGCATCACGGTTTCAGCTTCCAGACCACCGACACCCACGGAGATAACACCCAGGGCATCCACATGCGGGGTGTGGGAGTCTGTACCCACACAGGTATCCGGGTAAGCGACACCATCACGTGCCTGAATCACCGGAGACATTTTCTCCAGGTTGATCTGGTGCATGATGCCGTTACCGGCGGGAATCACATCGACGTTTTTAAAGGCCGTCTTGGTCCACTCAATAAAGTGGAAACGGTCGTCATTGCGGCGATCTTCAATGGCGCGGTTTTTCTCAAAGGCATCCTTTTCGAAACCGGCATGCTCAACAGCCAGCGAGTGGTCAACAATCAACTGGGTGGGAACCACCGGATTGACCTTGGCCGGATCACCGCCTTTTTCAGCAATGGCATCACGCAGACCGGCCAGATCCACCAGAGCCGTCTGGCCCAGAATGTCGTGACAAACCACACGCGCTGGATACCAGGGGAAATCCAGGTCGCGCTTGCGTTCAATCAACTGCTTCAGCGAAGGCGTCAGATCCTGGGGATCACAGCGACGCACCAGCTGCTCTGCCAGAACACGCGAGGTATAAGGCAGCTTTTCATAAGCACCGGGCTGGATGCTGTCCACGGCTTCACGGGTATCAAAGTAATCCAGTGAACTGCCCGGTAAAGGCTTACGGTATTCAGTGTTCATAAATGAGAACTCACTTGAAAAATTGGAATGGGTTAATCAGTCACGCTCGTCAATGGCTGGCACTGGACGCGGACCTTCACCGACATAGTTGGCATTGGGGCGAATGATCTTGCCGTCAATGCGCTGCTCGATCACGTGAGCACTCCAACCGGAAGTGCGTGAAATCACGAACAGAGGTGTAAACATGTCAGTGGGCACACCCATCATGTGGTAGCTGACGGCAGAGAACCAATCCAGATTGGGGAACATTTTCTTGACTTCCCACATCACGGATTCCAGACGCTCGGCAATGTCATACATCTTGGTGTTCTCGCGCTCTTCGGACAGACTCTTGGCAACCTGTTTGATGACCTTGTTGCGAGGATCGGAAACCGTGTAAACCGGGTGACCAAAGCCGATCACAACTTCCTTGCGGCCCACACGCTCACGGATATCTTCTTCGGCCTGATCCGGGTTGTCGTAACGCTTCTGGATTTCAAAAGCCACTTCATTGGCACCGCCGTGCTTGGGCCCACGCAGAGCGCCAATGGCGCCGGCAATACAGCTGTAGAAGTCAGAGCCTGTACCTGCAACCACGCGGCTGGCAAAGGTGGAAGCGTTAAACTCATGCTCAGCGTAAAGAATCAAGGAGGTGTGCATCGCCTTGACCCAGGACTCACGCGGCTTCTCGCCATGCAGCAGATGCAGGAAGTGTCCACCGATGGAGTCGTCATCCGTTTCCAGGTCAATGCGCTTGCCGTTGTAGGCAAAGTGATACCAGTAAAGCAGCATGGAACCCTGACAAGCCATCAGCTTATCGGCGATATCACGGGCATCCGGGTGGTTATGGTCGTCTTTCTCGGGCTTGACGCAGCCCAGTACGGAAACACCGGTGCGCATCACATCCATGGGGTGAGCAGAGGGCGGCAGCTGCTCCAGGGCCACTTTCACGGAAGCGGGCAAACCACGCAGGGCTTTCAGCTTGATTTTGTAGGCATTCAGCTCAGCCTGAGTCGGCAGCTTGCCATGAACCAGCAGGTAAGCCACTTCTTCAAATTCACACTTCTCAGCCAGATCCAGAATGTCATAGCCGCGATAGTGGAGCTCGTTACCATTGCGACCCACAGTGCACAGAGCCGTGTTACCTGCAGCCGTACCGGACAGGGCAACCGACTTTTTGGGTTTTGGCTTTACGGATTCGTTCTCAGACATGACTGTCTCCTCTTCAAATTGTTGTCTTAATTATTTGTTCTTGCCCTGGGCAAACAACTGGTCGAGTTTTTGTTCAAAGTCGTGGTAGTTCAGGAAATCGTAAAGCTCCATGCGAGTCTGCATGGTATCAACAACAGCCTTCTGATCACCGTCATCCAACAGGTGCTGGAAAACATTGAGTGCTGCCTTGTTGGCTGCACGGAAAGCGGACAGAGGATAGAGAACCATGGTGGCACCGTTTTCTGCCAGCTCTTTCTTGTTGAACAGAGGTGTGGCACCAAACTCGGTGATATTGGCCAGCAGGTGGGCACCACCGATACCATCAGAAAAGGCCTGATAGTCTTCCAGAGTGTGAACCGCTTCGGCAAAAATACCGTCAGCACCGGCTTCCAGACAGGCTTTGGCCCGTTCTACAGCCGCTTCCAGACCGTCTTTCTGGAAAGCATCGGTACGTGCCATGACGAAAAAGTCAGGATCGGTTTTGGCATCCACAGCGGCTTTAACACGATCAACCATTTCTTCCTGGGAAACAATTTCCTTGTTGGGGCGATGGCCGCAACGCTTCTGGGCCACCTGGTCTTCGATATGCACCGCAGCGGCACCGCCTTTTTCCATTTCCTTCACGGCGCGGGCAATATTAAAAGCACCGCCCCAACCGGTATCTATGTCCACCAGCAGAGGAGTATCCACAGCACTGGTGATACGGCGCACGTCTTCCAGTACATCATTCATGCTGGTCATGCCCAGATCAGGCAGACCGTAGGAAGCATTGGCAACACCACCACCGGACAGGTAGATCGCCTGGTGGCCCACTTTTTCAGCCATCATGGCGTGGTAGGCATTAATAGTGCCGACAATCTGCAGTGGGTTGTTTTCTTTCAGTGCCTTGCGGAAGCGTCCGCCAGCGGTCAGTTTCTGGGACATGATATTTCCTCTTATTAACCCGGACAGGGTTTCGGTTTACCTGGGTAAGGACTCTTGTTCCCGCAAACGCTGTTCAACGTTATCACGGGAGGCTCTAATGTGCCGACGCATCAACATTTCGGCTAATTCTTCATCGCGCTGCTCAATGGCATCCACGATGCGATAGTGTTCCTGAAAAGCACGTTTGGGGCGGCCACTGGTGGCACTGAAGCGGTAACGGTACATGCGCACCAGGTAATAAAGCTCACCGCACAGCAACTCCATCAGCTTTTTGTTGCCACTGCCCAGAACAATGCGATAATGAAAATCCAGGTCGCCTTCTTTCTGGTAATAGGCCAGATTCTGTTGCAGCTCAGCCTGGGATTCGTGTTTTTCCAGCAGCGCCTTGAGGCTGGCAATTTCAGCAACCGGCATCTGACGGGCAGCCAGACGACAGGCCATGCCCTCCATGGCTTCGCGAACTTCATAAAGTTCCAGCAGCTCATCAAGGGATAAGGAGACAACCCGAGCGCCGACATGGGGAATGCGGCTGACCAGGTGGCGACCTTCCAGTCGGCGCATGGCTTCACGCAGAGGACCCCGGGAGATGCCGTACTCTTTAGCCAGGCCAGGTTCAGTAATTTTAGTACCGGGAGCGATGCCCCCAGTGACTATGGCATCCTGAAGCTCTTCAAAAACGCGGTCAGCCAGCGTTCTGCTGTCCAAGATCACTTCCTGGTTCATTTTGCGGTCGCTCACTAAAACATTGTCGACAATATCGGAATGGCTTGCACTGTAGACAGGTGGGCCTGAAAGGTCAATTCAAACCTTAGTCTAAACAGCTTAAAGATAATCTTAGCCCCCTGTTTTAAAATGCTTTTTCAAGAAACCCGTCAGTCACACTTTCACTGACAGCAGGCAAAGTTGTCGACAACCTGGGTTCCACGCATCCCAAAACTGCAAGACAGGACTTTTTTCCAGCTTCCCCGTAAAATGCTGCTTTATTTCTTCAAGGCAGTCTCCGGCTTTATGAGCGATTCCCTGCGCTATCTGCAATTACCCTTTGCCAGTGATCAGGCGCTGCTCCAGGCAGTGCGCCCTTTAAAATGGCCTGCCCTGCTGTGCAGCGGTCAAGCTTCCGAATTTGGCGGGCGTTTTTCCATTGCCTGCGGCGACCCCGTCAAACAACTGGAAATCAGCAGCAAAGCAGAAGCAGAAAAGCTGAACGCCCTGAAGCTGGAAGCCAGTAACCCCGGTGAACAGCCACCAACGGAGATTCCCTTCACCTGCGGCTGGCTGGGTTATTTCAGCTACGATGCCGGACGCCTGTTTGAAAATCTGCCCAGCGTGGCAAAAGATGACCTGCCTCTGCCCTGGGTTTGCCTGGGCTACTACACCTGGTCACTGGTCAGCGACCACAAAACACAAACCACCTGGCTCAGCGGCTACTTCAGTGACGCGGAGGCGGAGGCATTAAGGCTCCGGCTGTCCACCCCAGCCCCAGAAGAAAGTTTCAAACTGGAAACCGGCTTCACCAGCAATATGAGCGCAGCCAGCTATCGCGACAAGTTTGCGCAGGTACAGGCACTGCTGAAATCCGGCGACTGCTACCAAATCAACCTCGCCCAGCGTTTTTCGGCTTCTTTTACCGGCAGCAGCCATGCCATCTGGAAAGCTCTCAGCCAACAAATAGCCGCACCCTTCTCAG
The DNA here is from genome assembly GCF_044810985.1 of Marinospirillum sp. Taxonomy (GTDB): domain Bacteria; phylum Pseudomonadota; class Gammaproteobacteria; order Pseudomonadales; family Halomonadaceae; genus Marinospirillum. Next base: position 3,127,501 of record NZ_CP085242.1, on the reverse strand, counting down.
CCTTTCTGGATTTCGGTGACCAACAGTTGCTGTCCCTGTCACCGGAGCGTTTTATCCAAGGCTTTGCAAACGGCCAGGTGGAAACCAAACCCATCAAGGGCACGCGCCCACGAGGGATCACGCCGGAACAGGACAGGGCTTATAAAGAGGAATTGCTCAACAGCAGCAAGGATCGTGCAGAAAACCTGATGATCGTTGACCTGCTGCGTAATGATCTGGGGCGGGTTTGCCAGGCGGGAAGCATCGCCGTGCCCGACCTTTTCACCCTGGAAAGCTACACCAACGTGCATCACCTGGTCAGTCGCATCACCGGACAACTGGCTGATGGCAAGCAACCTCTGGATTTGCTCAAGGCGGCCTTTCCCGGCGGCTCCATCACCGGAGCACCCAAACTGCGAGCCATGCAAATCATCGAACAGCTGGAACCCTGCCGACGCAGCGCCTACTGTGGCTCCATCGGCTATATCGACCAGAGTGGGAGAATGGACTTCAACATCGCCATCCGCACCTTTATCGCGGCAGAAAACCAACTGCACGTCTGGGGTGGCGGCGGCCTGGTTGCAGACTCCAATGTCGATGAAGAATATGCCGAAACCCTGCACAAGGTCGCACGACTGATACGAGTGCTGGAATCACAATTTGCAGAGGGGTTTTAGTGCAAGTTATCTGCCGGAATACGAATCACTGCAGGGCCACCCCATTTTTTACCGTGACCTGCATGTCTATACCTCACAAATTTTTCTATCAGATGCCCGTTTACTAACTCAAGGCTCTAAGAACCGCCTGAGGCTCTTTCGAAACCACATGCAATAAAGCCAGTGCAGGCCCATGAGGCGTTCGGTCACCACGCTCCCAATGTCTTAGCGTTGAGACACTGATGCAAAACTTTGAAGCAAACTCCATTTGAGTCAGACCCAGTTTGTGCCGAATTTCCGCCACATTAACCGGTTCTGGGCGATAGGTTTTAGCAGCTACTTTGTGCCCTTGATTCAGCTCGATTGCTTCTTGTAAGCCTTGAGCAATACTCTCATATGCACTAGCCATGATTTTTCTCCAGTGAGGTATGAACAAGAACAGTGACCAACCTGGACAAAGCATTTCGATCTGCTTTTGATAAGTTAGCTCGTTCGCCTTTGCCAAAAAGTGTCAGCAAGTAAAGGGGGATTCGTTGATCATGGTAATAGTAAATCACTCTTACACCACCACTTTTTCCCTTATTGCCTCGACCCCAACGAAGCTTACGAATACCACCTGTACCCTCCAGCAAATCACCAGAAAGAGGATGCTCTGCAAGGTAGTCGATGACAGCCTTACGTTCAGAGTCGGTCAGCAAAGCATCTGCTCGTTTGATGTATTCCGGGAGCTCAGTGATAGTGGTAAACATACTTGAACTATAATCCAATGGATTACTCGTGGCAAGACAAAGAGATGACCTAACCCTATCTCTACTTGCAATAGCCCTTCGTTTCACAACTCCGTGCGCCAGCGAACAGACTGGACAAAGCCAGGAGCCTAGCCTGAATTGAGATGAAGTGCAGAAAGTCAGCACTACCCCAATTTCGGATTTGTGATAAAGCAGGAGTTATTATGAACAGTATCGTCTATATCGTCGGCGCAGTCGTTATCGTTTTAGCGATTCTTTCCTTCCTTGGTTTACGCTAAGAAACCACCCTTAGGGGAATTTCGCGGCCATCTTTAGCAGTACCTGCCTTCGGTGATTTTTTGCACCCTGCTGGCTGGCTATTGCTGAGAGCAGTCTAGTGAAGCTTGTGTCTACAAGTCCTCCAAAGACACTAATACAGCCTGCTTCTTATCCACAATGCGCTTTTCAACGAGTTTTACCAGATGGTAATCCTCAGGTAAATCTTGTTCAGTCACCTCACATGGTGGTGGCACTGAAAGCTTATGCGTGCGAAGCGCTGATTTACTTTTCTTGAACTGTTTGGCTTTGCCTATGCCATCAAGAATTTCTGCTTCAGGGTTTCGATCACTCATTTGACAACTCCACACTTTAACAGTGTCTCTATGCAGCCAATGGCTAAGCGATATTATCAGGCACATTAATTGTTGATCGAATGACTGACCCCCATTTTTTCCAGCTAAAGTAAGAGCTTGGATGACGAATGAAAAGCATAGATATATTTTTTCCATGTATCTGGAAAGTGATTTTCCTAGGATAGGAGCGACCAACTTTATCTTTAATTTTAATTTTTTCTATTATTGTAAAGTTTTTTTCATCACAGTACTGCAAGAAAGATTTTATCTTACTATTTTCCAAACCATAAACAAGGACTTGATCAATATCAAGTATTGAGACCAGACTACCAAATACATGCCATCCATAATAGTAATCACTATATGCTGGCCTTTTCTTTTTGGTTTTAAGAACCTTGCTCACAAGGTTATGATAAACAACAGAATTCCAGAGTAGAGACTTCTCATCATCAGTGGGATACTTTTTAATAAACAAAGCTCTTTCTATATTTCTTACAAATTTTGAATTTTTTTTGAAATTCAAAGCATGTGATTTATGAATTTTTCTCAAGCTGTCTGAGTGATAAATTTTTTCAAAATTAGAGGGGTCTTTAGGTTTCCAGTCATAAACACTTTCTCCGAGAAGCAATGTTTTTACTTTTTGATTATTGTAATTCAACCCAATCCAAGGAAGTCGATTAACCCCCTCGATATTTGACAGCTGTTTATCAAAAGTTGTGTCACAATAGCTCACATCATCAACTGATACAAAATTCATCAATCACTCCATAATTTATTTTCCGACAATTTCCAATTAACGACTAAACAGTCCAACACACCAACAGAGAAAACCCCATCAGCAAGAACAACGCTGATTTCATTCACTATATTTTCATTCTAAACTACCGCCAATTCAGTTTAGGTACGGCTATAAGCAATGTGAAGGCCGCACCTAATACTTACTGCAATGCATTTCTCATTAAGATTGAAGCAGAAAAATTACTCTACTGCCATCCAACCATTGTCAGTCTTTCGAAATTTATATTCACTTTCAAGCCCATAGAATGTTGTGCCTGCTTTGAGAATACCTTCGGGCTTCTCCAAGTGAGCAGTTTGAAGATTTGCCATCATTTCTTGCTGATTGATCTGACCAGCATCATATTTGCTCAACTCCTCTAGCATTTTTATTGTCACAAATATGTAAGAAGATAATTCACCTGCTTGCTCGTCTATTGACTGGATAGCAGCATTATCAAGTGATTTTTTAATATTTATTTTCGGCGTGGCTGTTACCACATAAAACCTTCCATCCTCATACGAATCAGAGATATCGAAAGAACTAGCTTCAATATACTGAGAAAGATCAATACCAGCTTGCTTAAATCCATCAAATGACTCATTGAAGGACTTCTCAAGATCGGACTCATTCGGCTTACCACCGCCACACCCAACCAAGGTAATGAACAAAACCAACAGCAATAACTGCTTATACATAAATTTCTCCATTTGGCTCTACAGACACATCAAGCACCGAGCCAGTTAAATGCTTAACGTATAATAATCTTACCTGAATTTTCTGCTCACTGGAAAATTGATATTAACCACTGATTCAGAGACTGTGCTTTTTCCGTAGCAAGAGAGGAAACCTTAAATACTGTGCAGTATTTTTTGGATATTACCAACCATATTCGCTCCCTGCTTCCAAAACCCTTACTCTTTTTTGCAAATTATCGGATTTTATCTGCTATTTCAAGAATCCAAGTCAACATTCACTCAAATAAATCACTCAGCCAAAAACCCTACCCACCCCTCGAATGCCAATCCGCTCTGTACTCCCTTTCCCGCCAGTCAAGCAGGCGGTCTATTTCATAGAAAAGTTGTTCCAGGCTGGTAGCGACGAGTTGTTCCTGTCCAACTTTGAGTTGGGTTTCCAAGGCTTCGGTGATCTGGGCGAGGTCGGGTACGCCGCAGTAGCGGGTGGCTCCGTGCAGGCGGTGTACGGCGTCGATCAGGTCTTCGTCCTGTTCACTTTTCAGGGCAGCCTGGATGGCTTCTTTGCTTTGTTCCAGGGAGGTAAGCAAAAGCTCCAGCAGTTCGTCAGCCAGCTCCGGGCGCCCTGCTGCCAGTTTGATTCCCAGCTCCCGATCCACCGGGCAGGATTGCCAAGCTTCTTCTGATTGTTCAGCGCTATCAGAAATCAGCCATTTTTCCTTGTCGGTAAAACGATCACCCAGCCAGCGATAAAGCAGGTCGGTGAGAAGCTTTTCATTCAGGGGCTTGATCAGCACATCATTGATTCCGGCCTGCAGCCAGGCGGTGCGTTCTTCGGCAACCGCATGGGCGGTGAGGGCGATAATCGGCAGGCTGCGATATTGGTGGCCCAGGGAGCGGATGTTGCGTGTGGCCTCTACACCATCCATTCCGGGCATTTGAATGTCCATCAGAATCAGGCTGACAGGCTCTTTTTTTACCAACTCCACGGCTTCTTCACCGCCGTTGGCCTGGAAGGTTTCAAACCCCAGTTGTTGCAACAGGGTGACCAGCAATAAAAGATTGGATGGAGTGTCATCCACCGCCAGTATTCTTGTCGCCTTTGGAATTGGAATACTGCGCTCAGGCAAGGAAGCAGCTTGCATGCCGGTTTGCCCAGAGCCTTCCAGCAGGCTTTCCAGTGCCTGTTTGAAGCGCGGTATGACCAGGGGTTTGAGCAATAGATGATCGCTGACGCGGTGACGCAGGCGGGCATGCACTTCCGGTTCGGAAGTGTTGAGTAACAATAAGCAGCGATAACCCTGCTGGCGGAGCTGCCCCAGAGCATCCAGCCACAAGGGTGAGCTGGCTTCGGCACTGTTCAGGCCTACCAGTACGGCGGTTAAATCCTGTCCGTTCAGGTTGTCCAGCATTTCTTCAGGGCTTTGCCAGGCGACGACCTGGGCACCCCAACTGCGCAACTGGTGGCACCAGGACTGATTGGTCAGGCGATGCGTTTCCAGCACGCCCAGTCTGCGCCCCACCAACCAGGGGGAAGGATCTTTGGCTGGTTCCACCACATTCAGTGGCAAGGTAAACCAGAAGGTGGAACCCTTGCCTTCTTCGCTGTCCAGGTCGATCTGCCCGCCCATCTGGTGCACCAGTTGTTTGCAGATCGCCAGCCCCAGGCCAGTGCCACCAAATTGGCGGGTCTGGGTGGTGTCTGCCTGGGAAAAGGCCTGAAAGAGTTTTTGTCTTTGTGCTTCACTCAACCCGATTCCGGTATCACTGACGGCAATGCGTAGGGAACACTGTTCGGATGCGGGTTGCTCATCCACTTCGTCATCACCATCCAGCATCACCCGTACCACAACTTCGCCCCGCTCAGTGAATTTCAGGGCGTTGCTGATCAGGTTGCTGAGGAGTTGCTTTAAACGCAGGGGGTCACTTTTTACCAGCTGGGGCACATCGTCATAAACCAGCCCCAGAAGATCCAGGCTTTGCCGGTGCGCCTGGGGTGCCAGCATGGAGAGGGTGGAATCCAGCAGATCACGCAGGTTGACGGGTTCTTCTTCCAGAACCAGTTTGCCTGCTTCAATTTTTGAGAAATCCAGAATGTCATTGATGATGCCCAACATGGTTTCCGAAGCTCCCAGGATATGCCCCAGGTATTCTTTCTGGCGACCATCCAGATGGGTGCGCGACAGCAGATTGGAGAAACCGATAATGCCATTCAGGGGGGTGCGGATTTCATGGCTCATATTGGCCAGAAACTCGGATTTGATACGGCTGGCCTGGAGTGCATCCTTGCGTGCCCGGTCCAGTTCTATGTTTTTGATTTCAATGGTTTCCAGGCTGCGTGAGGCATCTTCGCGCACTTCGTCAATGGATTGCAGCAGCAGATCTTCGCGCTGACCCATCGCCTGTATCATTTGATTGATACTGCTCCCCAGTTCCTGCAGCTCTTGCACCCGGGTTTCCGGAACCGGTTCAGGTCGTTCCCCCTGCCCCATTTGAGCCACGGCTTCCATGGAAGCTTCCAGACGCTGGCCCAGATAGCGCGACAGGTATTGCACCAGCAGCAGGCTGATCACAAACAGGCTCAGGAGCAGTACGCCACTGATCAAGAGCAAACGGTACTGGTGCAGCAGGCCAGGAGTCAGCGACAACTCCAGTTCGGCCCAGCCCAGCAACTCAGGGCTTTCCCCGGCCCGCAAGCGGGATAAATCACGGCTGGCCTGGGGAGCATAGATGGGTTCGATAAAACGCAGGGTTTCCTGTTCAACAGCCATCCGGGATTGCTCTGACCAGCGTGCATTGGGGTTGTTTTCCAGAGGGCGCATGCTGGGGCCGGCATGTAAAAGGCTGCTGCGCTTGTGATCATAAAGGGAGAAAGCACGCACATCCGAGTCTTCCAGCAGTTGCTCGGACAGACTCCGCAACTGTGGTAAGCGTTCACCTTCATGCAGCTGGATGGCCAGGCTGGGCTTGAGGTTTTTTAAGGTCAGTTGACCGCGATCGATGAGTTGTTGTTCGAGGCTGGAGAAGTAGCTGTTGAGAAGCCAGCTTCCTCCCAGAATGACCAGTAACCAAACGGGCAGAAAACAGCCCAGAAGAATCCAGCTTCTAAGTGACAGGCGCATCCGGGCTTTCCTTGCGTTTTGCTTCTTGCCAATAGCCTTCCAGAGTTTCCAGAGGCACTTGTTGATTCGGGTGGTTCAGGGCACTTTGCTGTTCCACATATTTAAAGCGCCGTTCGAATTTACGATTGGTGCTGCGCACTGCAGCTTCAGGGTCCACTTTCAGGTGGCGTGCCAGGTTCACCGAAGCAAACAGAAAATCCCCCACCTCATCAGCGACAGCCGCCTGATTGCCTTCTGCCAGGGCTTCACGAATTTCCGCGAGTTCTTCTTCCAGCTTATCCAGTACCTGGTAGGCTTCGCCCCAGTCAAATCCCACACGAGCAGCTCGCTTCTGCAATTTCAAAGCGCGGGTGACGGCAGGCAGGTTGGCAGGAATCCCGTCAAGAACAGAGGTCGCCTGCTGTTTGACCTTGCGTTCTTCAGCTTTGAGGGTTTCCCAGGTGTTTTTAACTTCCAATTCATTAACTTTCTGATCACCGGCACGGCTTTCCAGAGTGCCTTCGGGAAAGACATGCGGGTGGCGGCGAATCAGTTTGCGGGTGAGCCCATCCACCACCTGATGAAAATCAAAGCGGTTTTCCTCCTCCCCAAAACGGCTGTAATAAACCACTTGAAACAGCAGGTCACCCAGTTCTTCCTGCAAATGCTCCAGGTCGCCCCGCTCAATACAGTCAGCCACTTCATAGGCTTCTTCCAGGGTATGCGGAACAATGCTTTCCCAGGTTTGCTTGAGATCCCAGGGGCAGCCGTCCTGGGGATCGCGCAGTCGTGCCATCAGGGTGAGCAGATCTTGCAGGCTGTATTGGGCCATTTGGCAACTCCTTAGTGTTTGGAATTTTGCCGGAAGCGCTGAACATCCACGACATTGGGCAGCTGGTTCAGACGGGTCAGCACCTGACCCAGGGCTTCCAGACCGGCCACTTCCAGGGTAATCAAAATATTGGCCAGGTTTTCTTTCTTGTCCGTCAGAGTGTTCACCGAGAGCACATTAACCTTCTCATTGGCCAGAATCAGGGTGATATCACGCAATAGCCCTGTTCTGTCCCAGGCCTTGATGCGGATATCCACCGGGTACATCTGGGTTTTCTTGTGCCCCCACTCGACATTGACCAGACGGTTGGGGTCTTCAGCGCGCAGCTGGTTGATGTTGCTGCAATCCTGGCGGTGGATGGTGACCCCCCGCCCAATTGTGATGTAGCCAATGATGTCATCCCCCGGTAGTGGCTGGCAGCACTTGGCCATCTGGGTCATGAGGTTACCGACCCCGAGGATGGTGATATCGTCCTGATTGTTGTCCTTGCGGCTGCCGGGACGGGTCAGCAGGCGATCCAACTGATCCGGGTCTTCCGTCTCACCAAACAGGTGCTGAGCCATGGACAGAACCTGGCCCGCACGCATATCCCCGGCACCCAGAGCGGCAAAGAGATCATCCTTGGCATGCAGGTTGAGGGCTTTGGCCAACGCATCCAGATCCAGACCTTCCAGACCCAGACGTTTGAATTCTTTCTCGATCAGTTGACGGCCTTCATCAACATTCTTGTCCCTGTCCTGCAGCTTGAACCAGTTCTGGATTTTGGCCCGGCAGCGGGAAGTTTTGACGTAGCCCAGCGAAGGGTTCAACCAGTCGCGGCTGGGGCCACCCTCGCCTGCCGAGGTCAGAATTTCCACCTGCTCGCCGGTTTTCAGGGCATAGTTGAGTGGCACGATGCGACCATTGATTTTTGCACCCCGGCAACGGTGGCCGATTTCAGTATGCACCCGGTAGGCAAAGTCGATGGGGGTGGCATCCTGGGGCAGGTCGATCACATGGCCATCCGGGGTGAAGACATAAATGCGATCCGGGGCAACATCATTCTGCAGCTCTTCTTTCAGCCCGGTGGCATCCCCCACTTCTTCGTGCCATTCCAGAACCTGCCTTAGCCAGGCAATTTTTTCTTCGTAGGCATTGCTCTTGCCTGCCGCATCCGTGCCCTTGTAACGCCAGTGGGCACAAACCCCCAGTTCGGCTTCATCGTGCATGGCATAGGTGCGTATCTGAACTTCCAGAACCTTGCCTTCCGGCCCGATCACGGCTGTATGTAGGGAGCGGTAGCCGTTTTCCTTGGGGGTGGCGATATAGTCATCAAACTCATTGGGAATATGCCGGAACATGGAGTGCACGATACCCAGCACGGCATAGCAATCCCTGACCTCGGGTACGAGCACGCGCACGGCACGGACATCGTAAACCTGGGAAAAGTCGATCTTCTTGCGCTTCATTTTGCGCCAGATGGAATAGATATGCTTGGCCCGGCCTTGCAGATCCACGCCGGAGATGCCCTGGGCTTCAACAGCCTCCTGCAACTTCTGGATCACCATCTGGATGTAGCCATCGCGATCCAGACGTTTTTCAGCCAGCAGGCGGGCAATGTACTTATAGCTGTCTTCTTCCAGATAGCGGAAAGAAAGATCCTCCAGCTCCCATTTGATGTGTCCGATGCCCAGGCGGTGAGCCAGGGGAGCGTAGATTTCAAAGACCTCACGGGCCACTCTAAGGCGTTTTTCACGCGGGGCAGCCTTGACCTGGCGCAAGGCACAGGTGCGTTCGGACAGTTTGATCAGGGCAACCCGAACGTCATCCACCACGGCAACCAGCATTTTGCGCAGTTGTTCCAGCTGGTTTTGCTGTTGTCCGAAGGCCGGGGTTTCACTGGTCTGGATCTGGCTGATGGCGGCCATCTGCTGGACACCAGCTATCAGGGTGCCCACGGTTTTGCCGAATTGCTTTTCAATGGCTGGCAGGGCAATCAGTTCTTCACGCACGCCGCGATAGAGAAGCGCAGCAATCAGGGTGTCATCATCCATGCGCAGCTCACCGAGAATATCCGCCATTTCCAGACCGGTTCGGTAATTGCTCGCACCTTCATACCATTGGCGCCCTTCTTCCTGGGCCTGATGTTCCAGTTGTGCGGCCAGCTCACAGGCCTGGCGAACCCGCGCCGGATCATTCAGCTGAACATCCGCCTGGAGGTGGCAAAGCCAGAGATCCAGATCAACACTGCCATCCTCTTTCAGGGGTTGGTCATCTCTTACTTTTACCATCGTATTTCCTGTTCAGCTTCATGTTTTCTGTTTGATCCGGCAGACTCAGATTTGCGCTTCTGCAAACACGCCCGTGGACAAATAGCGGTCACCACGATCACAGATAATGGCCACGATCACGGCATTTTCAAGGTTTTCGGCCAGCTTCAAGGCTCCGGCAATAGCACCACCGGAAGAAACTCCGGCAAAGATACCTTCTTCACGGGCCAGTCGACGCATCATGGTTTCTGCTTCTTTCTGGGCAATATCCACCACCTGATCCACGCCGGAAGGGTCAAAAATACTCGGCAGGTAGGCTTCAGGCCAACGCCGGATACCGGGAATACTGGCCCCTTCGGAGGGCTGCAAACCAATGATCTGTACCTCGGGGTTTTGTTCCTTCAGGTAGCGACCTGTCCCCATAATGGTGCCGGTGGTGCCCATGGAGCTGACAAAATGGGTCACTTTACCCTGGGTCTGTTGCCAGATTTCCGGGCCGGTGGTGCGATAATGCGCCAGTGGATTATCAGCATTGCCGAATTGGTTGAGCACCTTGCCGCGACCTTCCTTTTCCAGCTGAATCGCCAGATCCCGTGCGCCTTCCATGCTGGCTTCCTTACTGACCGGCAGCAACTCGGCACCATAGGCCTGCATCGCCCATTTGCGCTCATCCGAGGCATTTTCCGGCATAATCAGGATCATTTTATAGCCCATAACCGCAGCGGCCATTGCAAGGGCTATGCCGGTATTGCCGGAGGTGGCTTCAATCAGGGTGTCACCGGGCTGGATATCGCCCCGGTTCTGGGCTTCCTTGATCATCGAGAAGGCCGGGCGATCCTTGACGGAACCGGCAGGGTTGTCCCCTTCCAGCTTGGCCAGCAGGGTGTTGTTGCGTCCTGCGGTCATGCGTTGTAGGCGTATCAGGGGGGTGTTACCAATCAGATCGGCCATTGTGGGCCACTGGGGAAGGCTAGCGGACATACCGGAATTCTACTCCAAACAAGATATTCAAGACCGGGTCAGGACAAAAGATCGACCACCAGACCTTTGATATTAAATAAGCGACGGGCAATGGAGACCCGATCCTTCTGTTCGTTCATCACCAGATTCAACAACTCTTCCGCTTCGGCATCAATCTGGCGAATGACCTGGTGGCGATCGGCCGGATGCCAGCCAGGCCCGACGCTGTCCACCTGAAACCCACCCTTGACCACCTTGCCAACCAGATTGGACAAGAGCGCCCGAAAAACCTCCAGGTTACCCACCGTGGGGTTGCGTTCCAGCTCTTCGCCTGCCTTGCCCAGCAGTTCCTGCAGTTGGTTGAGTTCTTTTTTCAGCTCGGCACGTCCACCCACAGAAATCTGTTGCATCAACTGGTCATTGAAAGTGCTTTTCTTTCTTTCTGACTTGTCCGATTTACCGGCCGGACGGCCTTTCTGACCATCGGAGCGCAGGTTTTTCAGCATGGTATTTACGGGAATCATGCTTAACTTCCTTTCGAGGCCGCGTTAACGAACAGGGGATTGGATGGCTTGACCCCCTGATTTTCACAAAAGCTGCGCAGAGCTGTGGCTCCTTGTTTGATCTGGGCTTCAAACTGCTCTTCCAAAGCCCGGCGTTCCTGATCCTGCTTTTCTTTTTCGTCTTTGGGTAGATCTTCCCTGGCCTGGTGAGTCGCCAGATGTTTGGCTTTCTGGTGGACCTGATCAAAAATCACCAGATCTTCACGCAGAACATGACCGCCTTCATCCAGCAAATCCAGCAGCACACGGACTCGGAGGCAACCCTCTGTAGGGTTCATCTGTTCATCCTCAAGGGCGCGGGCGAGGATTTCCAGGTTTTCCAGAATATTGCTGCGAGCCTGCCGGGTTTCCTTTTCCCGGTTCTCTTTGGCCTGGGCAACCTGACGCTTGGCTTCCAGGTGCAGATGCAGGGCGTAGCCTGCCAGGGGAATCAGGAAGGCTATAGCCACAGCCAGCAGGATGGCGGCACTTTGAGCTGTCATTTCCAGGGTGGTCTCCCGTTGTGCAGTACACAATCAAAAAAGGGGCTGTCATTTCAGCCCCAAGGATAGCAGATGAAAGGGAGTTAAGGCACCAAGTAGGTGACTTAACCTGTGTTGCGCAGTCCGGCAGCAATACCGGCCATGGTTACCATCAAAGCCCTTTCCAGGATCACGGGATTCACATCAACCGGGCAGTTTTCTCCACTCTCACAGGCCCGCACCCTGGCCAATAATTCGGCCTGCAACTGATGCAGGGGAATGATGTAGGGATTGCGAACGCTGATGGCCTGGCGCGTCAGGGGCACCTGTTCCAATAACTGGGTTTGTTCGCGCACTTCCAGCAGCTTTTCCATCAGAAGCTGAACTCTGGAGCGAAGCTTGCGACCCAGAGGCTTGAGTTCTTCGACCACCAGGGCTTCTTCGTATTCTTCCACAGAAGCCAGGTCCACCTTGGCCAGAACCATTTCCAGCATGTCCATGTTACTGGCAAAAAAGGGCCAGCCTTCAATCATCTCCCGCAGGGCAGCACTTTCCCCCTGGTCGATGGCCTTCAGCAGGGCTTCATCGCTGCCCAGCCAGGCGGGCAGCATCAGGCGCACCTGAGTCCAGGCGAAAATCCAGGGGATGGCTCTCAGGCTTTCAATCCCCCCCGAGGCTTTGCGCTTGGCCGGGCGACTGCCCAGAGGCAACTTGGCCAGTTCCTGCTCAGGTGTCAGCTGGCGGAAGTAGCGCACAAAGTCCGGGGTATCCTTGACCAGAGCACGATAACTGGTCACGGCATCATCAGCCAGGCGATTCATGAGCTCCCGCCATTCCGGTTTGGGTGCAGGCGGCGGTGCCAGAGTGGCTTCCAATACCGCACTGGTATAAACCTCCAGGGCTCTTTCCGCCAGGGCCGGAAGCCCGAACTTGAAGCGAATCATTTCACCCTGCTCGGTGACTCGCAGGCGACCCTGCACGGAGCCGGGGGGTTGCGCGAGAATGGCCGCCTGGGTGGGGCCGCCGCCGCGACCCACAGTGCCACCACGACCATGAAACAGGGTGAGGTGAACCTGGTGCTTGGCACACACCTGGGTGACGGCTTCCTGAGCACGATATTGAGCCCAGGAGGCAGCCAGTTGTCCGGCATCCTTGGCGGAATCGGAATAGCCGATCATGACTTCCTGGCGACCTGCGGTATAGTCCTGATACCAGGGAAGAGAGAGCAGGCCATCGATCACTTTGGGTGCTCTGTCAAGATCCGCCAGGGTTTCAAACAAGGGCACGATGCGCATGGGTCTTTCCACACCGGCGGTTTTCAGCAGCAGGGCCACGGCCAGCACATCCGAAGGCTGGGCGGCCATGGAGATCACATAAGCACCCAGTGCGTCGGCTCTTTCCCGGGCAATCACCTGGCAGGTATCCAGCACCTCCCGGGTTTCATCACTGCAGGGCCAGCTGACCGGCAGCAGGGGTCGGGGGTTGTCCAGCTCACTGAGCAAAAACCTGATGCGCTCCTGTTCATTCCATTCGGCATAGTTACCCAGACCCAGAAATTGCGTGGCTTCGGCCAGGGCCTGCTCATGGCGCGGAGCTTCCTGACGAACATCCAGACGCAGAAGATTCATCCCAAAGGCGGAAAGGCGACGCAGGATGTCTCTCAGCAGGCCGTCAGCAATGATCTGCATGCCCTGTTCGCACAGGGATTCATAGCAGAGCATCAGGGGTTCGCGCAGACCGTCGGCATCAAAAAGAATCCGTTCATCATCGTAGGGCTGTCCATCCAGATGCGCCTTCAGCCAGTCCAGTGTTGCTCGGAGCCTTTCCCTGACCTGCCCCAGCAAGACCCGGTAGGGTTCCTTGACCGGGCCAACACGATTGGTGAGTTTTTCACAGGCCTGATGCATGGACAGTTCGGAGCGCAGCTGATCAATGTCGCGGTGGTAGAGATCGGCCGCCATCCAGCGCGATAACCAGAGCACTTCCTGGGTGATTCTGGCCGTCACTCTGGGGTTGCCATCCCGGTCGCCCCCCATCCAGGAAGCAAAACGAATCGGGGCCGCATCCAGTGGCAGGGTTTCACCCGTAAGCTGTTCGATCTGCTGATCCAGAGCACGGTAGTAAGCCGGTACAGCCTGCCAGAGGGAGTTTTCTATCACAGCAAAGCCCCACTTGGCTTCATCAACCGGCGAAGGGCGTTGGCTGCGGATTTCATCAGTGTGCCAGGCCTGGGCAATCAGCTCTTCCAGACGCCGCAGTACCGGCTCACGATTTTTTTCCGCTGGAGTATTTTCATACTGATAAAGGCTGGCATCCAGAGCATCGTATTTTTGAATCAGGGTGCGCCGACTGACTTCGGTGGGGTGAGCAGTGAATACCAGCTCGACTTGCTGCTGACTCAGGGCCTCCAGAATCTGTCTGGATGACAAACCCTGCTCCTGCAGGGCTTCCAGAAGCCGACTGAAACCCGGCTGTTCACCACGGCGGTAATCCTCCACCACCCTTTCACGCGCACGATAGTGTTGCTCTGCTGCATTGGCCAGATTAAGGAACTGGGTAAAGGCCCGTGCCACAGGAAGCAGTTCTTCATCTTTCAGGTTGTTCAAGGCTTCGCTGAGAACCTGGGGGGCCACTTCACCCTGATGAACCTGCTTGGAAAGGTGGCGAATCGATTCCACCAGCTCCAGAAACTCTTCCCCAAGCGCTGCGCTCATGGTGCGCCCCAGACCCTCGCCCAGCACTCTGACCTGCTCACGCAAGGATGCATCCAGATTTGTCATCACGCCTTACCTCTTCAGTTTTTAAACGGCTTGCAATAAGTCCAACTCTGGCATGGCTTCGCAGGTGCAGCAAGAGCTTAACTCAAAAGTCCCGGTGTTTTTTTCATCCAGGGCTTGCTAAAAGCTACAGGATCCTTATAATGCGCACCCGTTGGCTATGTAGCTCAGCTGGTTAGAGCACATCACTCATAATGATGGGGTCCCCTGTTCGAATCAGGGCATAGCCACCACCTTTTTACTGAAAAGGTCAGGTAAATCAAGTCAAGGGGTTGACCCGCAAGCTTTTTTACCTAGAATATACCCCCTCAGTGAAAGAAGTTGAAATGTTCCCGAATAGCTCAGTTGGTAGAGCAGTTGACTGTTAATCAATTGGTCGCAGGTTCGAGTCCTGCTTCGGGAGCCAATTCAACACTGCATTAAAGCACAATTCCCGGATAGCTCAGTTGGTAGAGCAGTTGACTGTTAATCAATTGGTCGCAGGTTCGAGTCCTGCTCCGGGAGCCAACTTTAACACCTCCCCTTTTTAATACCCAATCCAACCTGTTATTAATTCCCGATCATGCTGGAAACCCTGTTTCTTGGTCACCCGTTACTCTGGGTTTTTATTGTTGGTTTCCTGTCGGCTACCCTCTTGCCCGGTGGTTCCGAAGCTTTGGTGGTCACGCAAAGCTGTCTCGGCCAGCCCCTGCTGGGTCTTTGGCTGGTTGCAAGCATCAGCAACACCCTCGGCTCTGTGGTGAACTGGGCATTGGGGCGCTATCTATTACACTTTGAAAACCGCCGCTGGTTTCCCATCAGTCCCGAGCAAAGGCTCAAGGGTGAACGCTGGTTCGCCCGCTGGGGTTACTGGTCACTGCTGTTTGCCTGGCTGCCGCTTGTCGGTGACCCCCTGACCCTGGTTGCCGGCGTGCTGAGAGTTCACTGGTTGCCTTTTTTGCTGTTGGTTGCTCTGGGCAAAGCCCTGCGCTATGCAGTCATTATCTACGCCGCAGGGCTGGCCGGCTGCTGATCAGACTTTTTCTACACTCATAAAGGCCACCAGTGCGCGGGCCAGATACCAGGGGTCCTGGCTGCCCACGGTTTCGCGGATGGAGTGCATGGCCCACTGGGGTACGCCGACGTCCACTACCCGAACACCCAAACGCGTGGAGGTGATGGGGCCGATGGTGCTGCCACAGCCCATGTCACTGCGCACTACAAAGCGCTGGCAGGGTACTTCCGCCGCCTTGCAGAATCCGGCAAACAGGGCACTGGTCTCACTGGTCGTGGCATAACGCTGGTTGGCATTCACCTTGATCACCGGCCCGGCATTCATTCTGGGGCCATGGTTTTCATCATGACGATCCGGGAAGTTGGGGTGCAAGGCGTGGGCATTATCACAGGAAATCATCAATGAGTGGCTGATCATGCGCTGATAAGCCACTTCATCCCCCGCCATACGACGCAATACACTTTCCAGGAAAGGCCCTTCGGCACCAATTGCCGAAGCACTTCCGACCTCCTCATGGTCATTGCACACCAGCAACGAGGTTGCCTCTTGTGGGCGATCAATGGCCAGAAGCGCTTCCAGGCCGACATAGCAGGACAAGAGATTGTCCAGGCGTGCAGACGCCAGATACTCCTGTTTTAAACCCGTCAGGGCCGGTGGCTGGATATCATAGAAACACAGATCATAATCAACCACTTCCGCCACTTCATGACCTTCCTCCTGCAACCAGTTGGCCAGCAGCTTACGAAAAGCAATGCCCGGCTGATCGTCTTCATGGGCCTGGCAGAGAACCACCGGCAGATGTTTCTGTGGATTCACTTCCATGCCTTTATTGGCTTCACGATTCAGATGAATCGCCAGAGAGGGAATCACAGCCAGAGGCTTGCGTAAATCCAGCAAAGCTTCACGCAGGTGGCCCTGCTGGTCCCAGTACTGGACCTGCCCGGCCAGGGACAAATCCCGATCAAACCAGGGATTCAGCAGAGCCCCTCCATAAACCTCCACACCCAGTTGCAAGCAACCATGACGAACAATTTCGGCGTGGGGTTTAACCTTTAAACAGGGGCTGTCCGTGTGCGCCCCCAGCATTCTGATCCCCGCATCTTCAACAGCCTGCAAACCCTGTCGCCAGGCAATAATCGACTTACCACCCCGAATCACAAAATAACCCTGCCCCGCTTGCAGTTGCCAGGCATCCACTTCAGAAAGCTGTTTAAAGCCTGCATCCAGCAATTGCTTTTGCATGCTTTGCACAGCATGAGCGGGGGTGGAGCCTAACTGTAAAAAGCTCATCAAACCTTGATTGAAAACTTCCAATTGCTGCATTTCTTTACCTTCTTGCCGGGTGAACACTTGTTATAACTTGGTAAGCCAGGGCTGTTATCAACCTCAGCATAGGTTATGCTTGGGGTTACCTATAAAACTTATTTTAATCGTAAGACTCTACAGCTAATAGCTTTAAATCTGTTTACGGGAGTAACAACCGAATGCAAGCCTCACTCTGGCGCTGGCTGTTTATCAGCTTACTTCTGCTCAGCCTGGGCATCAGCCTTCAAGCTACGGCAGAAACCTCGACACGCGAACACACGCCACTTGCGGAACTGGAGCCTAGCAGTTCACAACGCCAGGTTGCCAAGGAAGTCACACGCCTACTGACTCACCAGCATTTTGCTGATATTACTTTAGACAGCAAGCTGGAAGAACAGGCAATGGAAAATTACCTGCAACAACTGGACCCCAACAAGGCCCTGCTGACACGCTCGGAAGCCGAAGCCCTGCTGGATCGAACCTCCGAACTGGAAGCGGCCCTGGTCAAGGGGGAACTGGATTTTGCCTTTGATGTATTTGTCACGGTGACCAGTAAACAGAAAAAGCGCCTGGAAGATGCTCTTACCCAACTGAAAAACGAGCTGGACAGCTTTGATTTTACCAGTGAAGAACGCTTTCAGGCCGATCGTCGCGAAGCAGACTGGCCAGAAAGCCAGGCAGAAATTGAAACCTACTGGCAGCATCGACTCACCCACGAGCTGCTTAGCCTGATGAACTCCGAGCAATCGGCTGAAGAAGCCAGAGACCTTCTGGTGCGCCGCTATGAAAACCGTTTGAATCGTCTGAAACAAACCAATAATGACGATATTTTTCAAAGCTTCATGAATGCTTTCACCACCAGCGTAGACCCTCATACCAATTATCTCACACCTCGCCGCAGTGACAGCTTCAATATCCAGATGAAGCTTTCCCTGGAAGGCATTGGTGCCATGCTGCAATCCGAGAACGAATACACCAAGGTGGTCAGCCTGGTTCCGGGTGGCCCAGCGGATCGTCAGGGTGAGCTGGAACCAACCGATCGCATCATCGGTGTCGGTCAGAGCAAGGATGGGGAAATCGAAAATGTGATTGGCTGGCGTCTGGATGAAGTGGTTGACAAGATTCGCGGCCCCAAAGGATCCACTGTGCGCCTGGAAGTTCTGGCCGCAGACAACACCGAAAGACGCGTGATAGAAATTGAGCGCAATGCCGTGCAACTGGAAGACCAGGCGGCCAGCAAACGCATTATTAAAACTCAGGTTAACGGTGAAACCCGCAAAGTCGGTGTGATTGAGATTCCCACTTTTTACCTGGATTTTGAAGGCCAGCAGAATAACACCAAGGATTACCGCAGCACGACGCGGGATGTCAAACGCCTGATTGACGAACTCCAGGAAGAGGACATTGATGGCCTGGTCATTGACCTGCGCAACAATGGTGGTGGCGCCCTCCAGGAAGCCAACAGCCTGGTGGGACTGTTTATTCCCCGTGGCCCGGTGGTTCAGGTCAAGGACGCCGATGGCAATGTGCAAATCCTGGGAGACAATGATGGCCAGGTTCACTATAACGGTCCCCTGGGTGTGGTAATCAACCGCCTGTCAGCCTCAGCCTCGGAAATCTTTGCCGGAGCCATCCAGGATTACGGTCGCGGCCTGGTGGTTGGCGAACAGTCCTTTGGCAAGGGTACAGTGCAAACCATTCTCGACCTGAGTGAGGGGCAACTGAAAATCACCCGCGCCAAGTTCTACCGGATTTCCGGTGGCAGCACTCAACACAAGGGAGTGATTCCCGACATCACCTTCCCACCGCTTTATGATTCAGAGCGCATCGGGGAAAGTGCCTCAGAAAATGCTCTGGCCTGGGATCAGGTTGAACCCGTCATCCCGCCCAGAAATTCTGCAATCCAGTCCATGATCGAACAGCTGGAAAGCCGTCACCTGGAAAGAGTCCGTGACGATCCCAATTTCCAGTTCCTTCAAGCCCAGTCCCAGTGGATGCAAGACAACAAGGGCACACCCAGTGTCAGTCTGAACCGCAAGGTACGGCAGCAGGAAAAGAAAAAGGAAGAAGCCGCACAACTGGCCATGGAAAACCGTCGCCGTGAAGGCCTGGGTATGGAGCCGCTCAAAAGCCTGGATGATGAAGAACCGGAAGACCCGAACGATCGTGAACCCACTCCGGTGGACCTGGCCATTCTGGAAGAAACCGGAAACATCCTGATGGACTTCAAGCGCCTGGCCAACTAACCAGCTTTCGGGGCTAGGATGCCCCTTTTCAAAAACCTCTGATCAACGTCATGAGCGCAGGTCAGGCAAGGCAAAATTGCTCGAAATAGCGGAGTTTACATACAAGTAAATGAGCATTTTGAGAGCAATTTTAACGCAGCATCACCAAGCGCAATAGTTAATCAGGGGTTTTTAAGCGCTGGCATAGCGCGCCTCACAAGCATCACCCGGCAATCTCCCATAAGTTTCCGGGTCTTTACGCCGAAGCAAAAACACCTCTTCGATCACCCCGTCTTCGCGCTCGTTTCTGTGCAGCTTTTCAATTCTGAAATTACTGGCATACAGCCGTTCCACTTCCCGGTTCGTGATATTGAAGGGAGGTGTTTGCCGTTCTTCGGGGGCCTGGCGGGTAATCAGGAGTATTTGGGCTCCCGGCTTCAGGCACTGGGCCAGAAACAGGGTATAGTTCTGGCGTGCCGCCGCAGGCAAAGCCACCAGTGCGGCCCGATCATAGAGAGCATCCACCGAGTGCAGCATTTCCTGGCGCAAATGAAAAACATCCCCCGCCACGAACAGCAAAGCGCCCTGGTAAGCCAGTTTCAGCTCCCCCTGCTCGGAAAAACGCACGGGGCCTGGCCGGGCGGCCAAAAACTCTTCCTGGGCCCGCTGTGAATAATCCACACCAATCACATCATGGCCTTCGGACAACAGCCAGCTCATATCCAGGCTTTTCCCACACAAAGGCACCAGCACCCTGGCTTCGGGTGACAGACCCAGGCGCGGCCAGAAGCGCTGTAAATGCCGGTTTACCTGGGTCTGGTGAAAGCCCAATTCTTCTTCTCGCCAGACATCTTCCCAATAAGCTCTGTCCACACCGCCTCTCCAAGTTGCAATGAATTATCCACTGAAGCTGTGGATAAACCTGTCAGCATCCCTAGAATAACCACCCCTGAGGGTGGTGGCTAGCCGGAGTTACAAACTGATGAAAATTTGTTCACTGGCTCTGGTTGGCCTTCCACCTGTATAATCGCTCGTCTTAAATGCATTCACAGCAAAGGTTGGTTTTTCGCCCATGACTCAGGTCAGTGACAGCACCCCCACCAAAAAACTCTTCATCAAAACTCATGGTTGCCAGATGAATGAGTATGATTCTTCGCGTATGGCCGACTTGCTGGGTGTTTCCCATCAGTTGGAGCTTACGGATGAAGAAAGCGAAGCCGATGTTATTCTGCTCAACACCTGCTCCATCCGTGAAAAAGCCCAGGAAAAAGTTTTCCATCAACTCGGGCGCTGGAAACAGCTGAAAGAAAAGAACCCGGATCTGCTGATCGGGGTTGGTGGCTGCGTGGCCAGCCAGGAAGGTGAAAAGCTGCGTCAGCGTGCACCCTTTGTGGATATGGTGTTTGGCCCGCAAACTCTGCACCGCGTACCGGAAATGATGGATGCCACCCGCAAACAAAAGATTCCCATGGTGGATGTCACCTTCCCGGAAATTGAAAAGTTTGACCAGCTGCCTGCCCAGAAAGTCGAGGGGGTGACGGCTTTTGTTTCCATCATGGAGGGCTGCTCCAAATACTGCACCTTCTGTGTGGTGCCCTATACAAGGGGCGAGGAAGTCTCCCGTCCTTTTGATGCTGTCATGCGGGACATTCAGCACCTGGCCGATGAAGGCATTCGTGAAGTCAATCTTCTGGGGCAGAACGTGAATGCCTACCAGGGGCTGAATCCCGAAGGCGACCCCATTGATCTGGCCGAATTGATTGCCTGCATTGCTGCCGTGGAAGGCATTGACCGCATTCGTTTTACCACCTCGCATCCCGTGGAGTTTTCCGACAGCCTGATTGAAGCCTATCGGCAAATTCCCGAGCTGGTCAGCCACCTGCACCTGCCCGTTCAGTCCGGCTCTGATCGCATTCTGGCCGCCATGAAGCGTGGCCACACCCGCGATGACTACATCGACAAGATGGAGCGCATCCGGGCCAATCGCCCGGACATCAGTTTTTCTTCCGACTTTATTGTCGGCTTCCCCGGCGAGACGGCAGAAGATTTTGAGCAGACAATGCAGCTGATTGAACAAATTGGCTTTGACCTGTCGTTTTCCTTTGTCTACAGCGCCCGGCCCGGCACTCCGGCTGCCGATCTACCGGATGACACCCCCGAGCAGCTTAAAAAAGAACGCCTCTACCGCCTGCAAAAACTGATCAACCAGCAAACCCAGCAAATCAGCCGCCGCATGGTGGGCAGCAAACAGCGCATTCTTGTCACCGGTCTGGCTCCCAAAGACCCCGGCCAGTTCTCGGGGCGTACGGAAAACAACCGGGTGGTCAATGTCAACTCCGACAATCCAACCGACTATATCGGTGAATTTGTTGATGTCATCATTGAAGAGGCCTACCCTAATTCATTAAGAGGTCGCTTGGTCGCCAGCGACGAACTTTAACACCCAGAGGACTGCAAACGCTTGAATCAACCACTCGACCAGAACAAACAGGAAGCCAGCGGCAACCAGAGAGTCATACAGCTATCCCTGGAGCCTGCTGACAATCAACGTCTGGCCAATCTTTGTGGCCTGCAGGATGATCACCTCAAGCTGATCGAACAACGCTTGGGAGTGAGTCTGCGTAACCGAGGCCATGAGTTCCAGATTACCGGTGAAGCGCGTCGCGCCAATGTTGCCGCCAGTCTCCTGGAGCAACTCTACAAGGAAACCGCCAACGAGGAACTGGAACCGGAAACCCTCCATCTGCATTTGCAGGAAGCCGGTCTGGAGGCTCTGGAAGAAGAAGGTGTTGTGGATACCGGCACACCCGTCAGTATTCGCACCCCCAGAATCACCATCAAACCCAGGGGTGGCAACCAGCAGGGTTATGTCCACACCATTCGTCAGCAGGACATCAATTTCGGCATCGGCCCTGCCGGTACCGGTAAAACCTACCTGGCCGTGGCCTGTGCGGTTGAAGCCCTGATGAAAGATGAAATTCGTCGCATTCTGCTGGTACGCCCGGCAGTGGAGGCCGGTGAAAAACTCGGTTTTCTGCCCGGTGATCTGGCCCAGAAAATTGATCCCTACCTGCGCCCCCTGTATGACGCTCTTTACGAAATGCTGGGCTTTGAGCAGGTCGGCAAGATGATTGAAAAAAATGTCATTGAAGTCGCCCCCCTGGCCTTCATGCGCGGGCGTACTCTCAACAATGCCTTTGTCATCCTGGATGAAAGCCAGAACACCACCCGTGAGCAGATGAAAATGTTCCTGACGCGCATCGGTTTTGGCACCACCGCCGTGATTACCGGCGACATCACTCAGATTGACCTGCCACGCGGCACTCAATCCGGTTTGACGCACGTCATCAAGGTACTGGAAGGTGTCTCCGGCATTGGCATTACCCGCTTTGAAAACCGTGATGTCGTGCGCCACCCTCTGGTGCAACGAATTGTTGAAGCCTACGATACCAGCGAAGCTGCCGAAGAAATTGAACGCGAAGCCAAGGAAAGGCAACGCCAGGACGAAAGAGCGGCCCGCCAGGAAGCCCTGTACGCCCAGGCCTACCCGAGGCGTCCATCATGAAGCCACTCATTGACCTGCAACTGGCCACTCAGGACGCAGCGACCTGCCCATCCCGACAACAGCTGCAGGAATGGGTGCAACTGGCCTTGCTGGAATCCACTCCGCCTGAATGTGAGGTGACTCTACGCCTGGTTGACGAAGAAGAAAGCCGTCTTCTTAACCAGACTTATCGAGGCAAGGACAAGCCCACCAATGTCTTGTCTTTTCCTTTCGATGACCCCATTGATTTGGCAGCGGAAGGTGAGTTAAGTTTACTGGGTGATCTGGTGATCTGTGCTCCCCTGGTAAGCCGGGAAGCTGAACAACAAGACAAACCCTTGCAGCACCACTGGGCGCACCTGGTCATTCATGGTCTTTTGCACCTGCAAGGACTGGATCATGAAAATACGCAGGAGGCAGAAGCCATGGAAGCACTGGAGACCCGACTACTGGCAACTCTGGGGATTCCCGATCCTTACACCCCCACCCACCACCAACAGCAGGTTGACTGACAACAGCCATGAACGAAGACCGATCGAGCCGGGGGCAGCCCCCTAAAAACTGGTTTGATAAGCTCCTTTCAGCTTTCTCAGCTGAACCCAAAAATCGCCAGGAACTGGTGGATTTTCTTAAAGATGCTTCCGAGCGTCAGCTGATTGACTATGAAGCTCTGACCGTAATTGAGGGTGCCCTGCAGCTTACTGATATGCAGGTGGGTGATGTCATGATCCCACGCTCCCACATGGTGGTGGTTGGGATTGATCAGCAACCCAGAGACTTCCTGCCCACCCTGATCGAATCGGCTCACTCGCGTTTTCCGGTGATTGGTGAAACCGCCGATGAGGTTCTGGGCATTCTTCTGGCCAAAGACCTGCTTCCCCTGATTACCGACCACCAGGCCATGGAAGATTTTGATATTCGCCAGGTTATCCGACAAGCCACCTTCGTACCCGAATACAAGCGCCTTTATTCCATGCTGCGTGAATTCCGCGAAACCCATAACCATATGGCCATTGTAGTGGATGAATATGGCGGCACAGCCGGACTGGTCACCATTGAAGATGTACTTGAACAGATCGTCGGTGATATTGAAGACGAACATGATGTTGAAGAAGAAGCCGATATCCGCAACAGTGACAAGGGCACTTATCTGGTCAAGGCCCTGACTCCGATTGATGATTTCAATGATTTTTTCAAAAGCGATTTCAGTGATGAAGAGTTTGATACCCTGGGCGGCATCGTCATGCAGAAATTCGGCCACTTGCCGCGTCGGGGTGAGTCCGTGGTTCTGGATGGGCTGGAGTTTACTGTGATCAATGCCGACAATCGCCGCATTCGCTTATTGCAGGTACGACAGCTCTCCCCGGATGAAATAGCCGATCTGCCTGATGAAGACTAGACTGGCCTGGCTGGCCCGCCAGGTTACCCCTGTTTTTGCCGGTGCCGGAATCACTCTGGCCTCAGCACCTTTCAATCTCTGGCCTCTGGCGCTGCTTGCGCCTGTTGCCTTCTTGCTACTGATCAAAAATCTCACCCCGCTTCAGGCCCTGATCAAGGGCTGGCTGTTTGGGCTGGGGGTTTTTGCCAGTGGCGCTTCCTGGGTTTATGTCAGCATTCATGTGCATGGCGGTACGCCTGTCCCCCTGGCCCTGCTGATGACCGCTCTTTTTACTGCGGGCTTGGCTGTTTTTTTTGCTCTGCAGGCATGGATCTGGCAACGCTTCCTGAACGGCTATTTATGGCTGCTGACCTGGCCGGCCTTGTGGCTGCTGATGGAAGTGCTGCGTTCCTGGATTTTCACGGGATTTCCCTGGCTGCTTCTGGGAACAACCCACCTGGAAAGTCCTTTGCAGGGCTGGGCACCAATTCTGGGGGTATATGGTGTCAGCGGCCTCAGTGTTGTGGCCGGTTTGCTTCTGACCTGGGGCCTGCAACCGCATTGGTTCCACCCTAACCCCAAGTGGCAGCTCAAGCTTTCCCTGCCTTTCCCACCCAGACAGGCAGTTGCCCTGGGTTGTGCCCTGGTTATCCTTGTATCCGGCTTGCCTCTGGCACAAATCAACTGGACCCAACCCCAGGGGGAACCTCTGAGTGCCGGTCTGGTTCAGGGCAATATCGCCCAGCAGGACAAGTGGGACCCCGCCAAGCGCCAGCCAATCATTCAGCACTACCTGAACCTCAGCAAGGAAGCCGGTGCCGTGGAGGTGCTTCTCTGGCCGGAAACCGCCCTGCCTTTGACGCCAGGACAAGCTCAACCGATTATTGATCGGGCCTTGCAGCAGGCCGGTGAAAAGGCGGCCCTGGTCACCGGCCTGGCCTCGCGAGTGCCCGACCAGCCCCGGTTTTACAACAGCCTGGTCACCGCAGGCCAGGCGGAAGAGGTTTATCACAAGGTCAAGCTGGTGCCTTTTGGTGAGTACCTGCCCCTGGAAGCCTGGCTCAGGGGGGTGATTGATTTCTTTGATCTGCCCATGTCCAGTTTTATCCCCGGCCCGCAACACCCAGCCAATCTGCGTGTCCAGAACACTAGCGTGGCTCCCCTGATCTGCTATGAAGTCGCCTACCCGGATTTCAGTGCCCGCCAGGCCGTGGACACTCAATGGCTGCTGACCGTTTCCAATGACAGCTGGTTCGGACGCTCTATAGGCCCACTGCAGCACTTTCAGATTGCCCGCTTTCGGGCCCTGGAAACAGGTCGGGAAATGGCTCGGGTCACCAACAACGGCATCACCGCCGTGCTGGATCATCAGGGGCAGATCAAAGACCGTTTGCCGCAATTTCAAAGCGGCGTTTTAAAAGCCAAGATTCAACCCCGCACAGGCAACACCCCTTTTATGCTGTTTGGTTCCTGGCCCCTGCTTTTGGCTTGCCTGCTATTGCTAGCCTGGCGCACCCTGCCCGGTAAAAAAACCTGTTAATTATTTTATTTGTAACGGATCGTAGCCGTATTTATTTTGAATCAAAAAAACATATTTAATATTTATCTTTTAAAATCATGCGGTTGCTTTTACCCATAAAGCGCATATTTTATAGCATTAGCCAAAAGTAGTAGCAGCTATAACAACAAAACAACATGACCTGCATCAATAGTGCTCTTGACTCCCTTCGGTTAATCACGATAATTACCCACCAAAATCAGGGGCATACCCTTATTAATAATAAATTTAAAAATTCTGCTCATTAACAATCCGGCTGCCATGCAATCATGAGAAACAACCAACCTGTCACTCAAAAGGAATACAAGTACGAGGCGGGTGTACGCCTGGTATCGACTACTAACCTGGAAGGTGTCATCACCTACGCCAATCCCGACTTCTGTAAGGTCAGCGGCTACTCACTTGAGGAGCTGGTGGGTCAGAATCATAATATGATCCGCCATCCGGACATGCCGCCGGAGGCCTTTGCGGATCTCTGGAAAACCCTGAAGTCCGGTGAGTCCTGGATCGGTGTGGTCAAGAACCGCTGTAAAAACGGTGACCACTACTGGGTTGATGCTTATATTTCCCCACTTTATGAAAATGACCAGATCATCGGTTATCAATCAGTTCGCACCAAGCCTTCCAGCCGCCGTGTTGCCGATGCTGCCCGACTTTACAAACGCATCCGGGCCGGTAAAGCAGCTTCTGCCTCCCCCTTGCCCAGCATGCACCTCAGTGTGTTGGGCGTTGCCCTGTTTGCCCCCCTGCTGACCTGGTTGGCCATGTATTGGTTGCCGCAGTGGTCTTACCTGTGGCTATTGCTTCCCCTGCTCAGTGGACTGCTGGCCTGGTGGGGCCTGAAGCCTTTGCGTGATCTGCAAGCCCTGGCCTACAAGGTCATCAAAAACCCCCTGGCTCAGAAGATATTCACCGGCCAGCGCGGTGAAACCGGTGCCGCCACTCTGGCTTTTTATACCTACCGTGCCCGTACCCGTACCATACTGGGCCGTATGGATGACACCCTGGCGGCTTTGAAAAACATTATCGGGCAGTTGAACCAACAGGTACAAAGCAACCACTCCAGCCAGGATCAGCAGGAAAAAGACCTGGAGCTGATTGCCACGGCCATCCACGAAATGTCAGCCAGTATTCGCGAAATTGATGCCAGCATTCAGGAAAACAGTCAGCACATCGAAACCTCCAGTCAGGTCTGCTGCGATGGCCGTGAGAACATTGAAACCAGTGCCGAAAAAATCCAGCTGGTTTGTTCGGAACTGGATAAGGCTTCCACAGAAGTCGACAAGCTCAGCAAAGCCAGCAATGAAGTGGATCAGGTCATGGATCAAATTGCGGGCATTTCCGAACAAACCAATCTTCTCGCGCTCAATGCAGCCATTGAAGCCGCTCGGGCCGGTGAACAGGGACGCGGGTTTGCCGTAGTGGCTGATGAGGTGCGGCAACTGGCTGCCCGCGCTCGGGCGTCCACGGAAGATATTCGCCTGACCCTGGAACAGATACGCGGTATTGTCGGTACAGTGGTTAGCCAGATGGACACCAGCAGCCAGAGTGTCGGCCAGACCCGTGAGCAGATCCTCTATTCCATTGAAAGCTTCCAGGCCGTTGAGGAGGCCTTTGGCAACATCAGCCAGCGCGAGATTCAGGTGGCTTCAGCGGTCACTCAGCAACGCAGTGTGGCTGAAGAAATTGATGAGCGAATTCTATCCATCAGGGATCACGCCAGCACAACACTGGAAGGTTCCAAGCTGGCAACCGAGGCTTTGCAGGATTTGCGCAGCCAGGGCCAACAGCTGGAATCAACCATTAAGGCTTTCTCTTACGTTTAAGCGCGAACATCCAGAGTCTTGCGAATGAAGATACGCTCTTCACAACGGTGGCAGGGTTCCAGGCGGTGGGTGTAGCTGACTTCCACCTGCTTGCCACAGTTGGCACAAGTGAAGGCACCGGCCATGGCCAGCTCACCGGCATGGTAAAGGGTCGGGTCTTCACGGCTGTCCAGATCTTCCTGCAGCGTCTGCGCATCCACCAGGGAAGGATCAGCCACCTGACGCAGCCAGTGCATAAACTGCTCACTGAGCATGCTGGTTTCCTGGGCCAGCCACTCTTTCACCCCCTGCTCAGTTGAAGCCAGGTGGGTTCGCAAATCCTTGATGTCCCGCTTCAGCCACTCACTCATCAGCGCGGCCTCATCCCGGGTCAGGCGCTCCCACTCCTCTTCATTTTCAACCAGGCGCTCTATCTCTTTATCCAGGTCAAGCTGCTCACTGGTTTTCTCAACCTCCAGGCGAACCTGATAAAGCCGTTCTATCAGCTTGTCATACAGTTCTGCAAGACGCTCTGCTTGATCACTCATAATCTTCTCCGAATCTTGTAAGGGGTTCTTTCTGTTAGTAAAACAGACTCAACAACAAAAGCAAGAGCAACAAGCCAGCCAACCCCTTCCAGAAAGCAAGAGGTTGATCCGCAAGAGCGGATGGCGCTTCCTCGGGCTGGCCAGGGTTGGGTTTTTTCAGGTCATAGATGAATTCAGACAAACGCCGGTATCTCAATTCTGCATTGGGCTGCAAGGCTTTGCGCAGGGCGGCATCCATCCCCACCGGCAAGGCCGGGTTGAGTTGAAAGGCAGGCGTGTAGTTGAGACGGGAAAAGTCCACCTTGGAGCTGAGAGTTTCCAGTTTGCCCTGATAAGGGCGTTGGCCGGTCAGCAACTCAAAAGCGATGGCGGCAATGGAAAACTGATCGGCTCTTTCACCGGGCTCACGACCCAGACGGTACTCGGGTGCGGAGTAGGCAGTCAGACCCACGCGCCTGGCCAGGGTCAGCAAAGGTGGAAGATCTTTCATACCGGCAATGCCACAAGCCGCAAAATCAACCACCCGGATGACACCCAGCTGATCCACCAGGATGTTCTGGGGCATCAGGTACTGGTGCAAAACCTCGCGGCGATGCATGGCTCTGACGGCTTTGGTCAGTTGTTCGATCAAATCCAGCCGCACCTTCAGATCGGCATCCGGGTTTTCCTGCATCCATTCTTGCAGGGTTCGCCCTTCAATGTATTCCATCAAATAATAAAGCTGGGTTCTGGGGCGGGACAGATCCACCACCTTGGCCACATAGGGCGAGCTAACGCGTTCAACCACCCATTGCTGCATGATGAAGTGGGCAATAAATTCTTTTTTTCTGGCAATCTGTGGCGAAGGGGCTTTCAGCACCAGCTGGCGATCCGTTTGCGGATCGTAAACCCGGTAAATCCGGCTGGTGGCACTGCGTGAAAGCACCTTCTCAACCCGGTAACCATCCACTTCATCCCCGGCTTGCAGTTCTTCAGGCACAGGCAGACTGGAATAAGCCTCACCCAGACCCTCATTGGCTTCATGCGGAACCTGATCGACACGCATCAGTTGAAAACAAAAATTATAACTGGAATAACCACGCTTACTGGCTTTTTCCATGGCCTTTTGAAGGATCACGTCGCAAGCCTGATTCAGGTCTTCCGGGAACTGGCTGATCAGTTGCACGAATTCAGTGGGCATCAGGGTGCCTTTCACCGCCTGAGTGGTGAAGAGAAAGATATCGCCCTGCTTGACCTTGAAATTCAGATAGTCGATGTCCACGCTGGGGTCCATACCCATGGCCCGTGAAGGATAACGATAGCCACCCAGATAGGTGGTGTGTTCACGGTTCAGAAGTTGGAATTCAGCCCCCCGCAAGCGATACACCAGGGTGTCACCCATATGAAAGAGGTGCGCTTGCTGGCCCCGCAGCAGCAGGGCGCTCATGGAACTGATGTAGCTGCCATTGCTGACCGTGCGGCTTTGCGAATAAAGCCAGGAGTTGAGCGCCAGGAGAACGCGATTGGCTGAGGTTTTGACATCCCAGTTGTCCGGCGTTGAGTAATAGTCGGCCATAAAGCCCTTGACGCTGGTTTCACCGGCCTGCTTGGCCAGGGCATTCCGCCAGGTGGAGTCGGCAATGATACCGGCGATCCCCTTAATGGCCAGCAAGGAGTCCTTGGGATGACACACAGCCATGGAGGAGCGTGCGCTGCGCCGATCCTGAGCCAGATAAGACTGACCATAACTGACTCTTAATTCACCCAGATGCATTGGCTTATCGGTAACCTTTATCTTGTCTTAAAAAAGTGACGAGCTAGGATTCAAGTATCACCCGCCAGAAGCCAACTTCCAAGTGGCAGGCTGTTATCCCTTGGTCGTGTTGAGGCAGATGGCGTTGGAGTTATGCAGAGCTGGCAAGTATAATCCTCACGCTAATTTTTTTTACTTCTAAAGGGTCTAAAGCTAATGAGCTACAACAAGATTCCTGCTGGCAAATCTCTTCCTGATGACATCAATGTAGTCATTGAGATCCCGGCTAATCACGCTCCGGTTAAATACGAAATCGATAAAGACATGGACGCGCTGGTGGTTGACCGTTTTATGGCCACACCCATGTTTTACCCAGCCAACTATGGCTTCATCCCGCAAACCCTGAGCGATGACGGCGATCCCCTGGATGTGTTGGTCATTACCCCACACCCGGTAGAGCCTGGCAGTGTCATCCGCTGTCGTCCGGTTGGCGTTCTCAACATGACCGATGAATCCGGTCAGGATGCCAAACTCATTGCCGTTCCTCACGCCAAGCTGAGCACGGTTTACAATGATGTTCAGGACATCAATGATGTACCTGAGCTGCTGCGCAAGCAGATTGCCCACTTCTTTGAGAACTACAAGGATCTGGAAGAAGGCAAATGGGTCAAGGTTGAGGCCTGGGGCTCTGCTGATGAAGCTCGCGATGAAATCAAGAAATCAGCTGCCGCCTACAAGGGCTGAAGCCTGATCTTTCCCGCAGGTTCAGCCTGCGGGAAGCTCCTCTTTTCTGGCCTGGTGCCATAGCAACAGATCCCTGGCAGGCAAAGGCCGACTGAACCAGTAGCCCTGTCCGGTGGTGCATTTTTCCCGCATCAGGAAAGCCTGCTGTTCTGCAGTTTCCACCCCTTCCGCCAGCACTTCCAGATGCATGGCTTTGCCCATGGCAATAACGGCCGCCACTATCTCGCCACCCGTGGTGTCCTCGGGCAGATCCTTGACAAAACTGCGATCAATCTTCAGCTTGTCGATCGGCAGGCGTTTCAGATAGGCCAGGGATGAGTAGCCGGTGCCAAAATCATCAATGGCCAAAGTCAGCCCCAGAGCCTTCAGGGAACGCAGATCATTTTCGGCCTGATCCCCACGACTGATCAGTGCGGTTTCGGTAATTTCCAGTTCCAGACGCGTGGCATCAAACCCCGTTGCTTCCAGGGTTTGGGTTATTTTGTTGACCAGTTCTGCTTCGGAAAACTGGCGCGGCGACAGGTTGACTGCCAGTACCCCCAGGTCAATACCCTGGGCTAGCCAGCTTTGGAAGTCACTAATGGCCTGCTGCAGTACCCATTCACCCAGGGGGTTAATCAGACCGCTTTGTTCGGCATGGGGAATAAAGTCCATGGGCGGAACCAGGCCCTGCCTGGGGTCCTGCCAGCGCACCAAGGCTTCCACTCCCTTGCAGTCCCCTGTGTTCAGATCGATCAGGGGTTGATAAAACACACGCAGCTCATTGTTACTCAGAGCCTGGCGCAAGCGGCTTTCCATCGACAGGTATTGCTGGGCTTTTTCGGTCAGCTCGGCGGTGTAAGAGGAATAGGTGTTGCGTCCTTCATCCTTGGCCTGATACAGCGCCGCATCGGCATTGCGCAAGAGATCCTCTGCAGACGCGGCATCCTGGGGATAAAGACTGGTGCCAATACTGGCAGTCAGCCAGATTTGCTGGCCCTCCCCCAGATCAAAAGGTTCACGAATGACTTCCAGCACTTCCGCCGCCAGACGATAAAGTTCCTCCGGCTGGTGAATACCTTCCATTGCCAGCAGAAACTCATCACCCCCCAGACGGGCCAGCAGACAACACTCTGAAAAGTTCTTTTCCAGACGCTTGCCCGCAGCGATCAGTAACTCGTCACCGGCCTGATGGCCCAGACTGTCATTCAGGGTTTTGAAGCCATCCAGATCCAACAGCAAAACCCCGATACCGGTCTGCCAGCGCCGTGCTCGAATCACGGCATTATCCAGCAGCATGGACATCAGACTGCGATTGGGAAGGTTGGTCAGAGGGTCATAGTGAACCAGTCTCTGCAGGCGCACATGGGTTTCTTCCAACTGGCTGACATCGGCCAGCACGACCAGGTAACGGTTGCAACCGGCCCCTTCGATTCGGGTCACGGTCACCCAGAGGTGGCAATAGCTGCCATTCTTGCGTTTTTCCAACAGCTGGCCCTGCCACTTGTGATCCTTCTGGATCTGTCGCCAGATTTTACGGTAAAAGCCGCGTGTTTGATCCTGATTGATCAGTAGCTGGGGGCGCTGCTGCTGGAGTTCAGATTCTGTCAGACCCAGAATTTGCTCGGCAGCCGGGTTGGCCGCCTGAATGTATCGCCGGGCGTCCAAAAGCAGCAGACCTTCATTGGTTTCTTCATAAAACACCCCCGCCTGCAGCAACTCCTGACGGCTTTTCATCAAATGGCTGATGAGCTTGTCCTGAACCCATAAAGCCCGGTAAACCAGCCCGGCAATCAAAAGGCTGCTCAAGGTAATAAAAAACAGACCCTTTTTGGTCTGTAACTGGGTCTGGATGGCTGGCTCCAGGTTCAGAGCATCAATAAAGCTGTCACTGAAAACAATCCACAGGGCACTGACAACAGCATAAATACCGGCAACTTTGAGCACCTGCAAGGAGCGCGGGGACCACAAGTGGCGGAAAGGTTTCATAGCGATCCTTCTTTTATTATGCAATAACAAGAGTTAAACAGAAAATACGGCAAACTTCCTGCATTTATCAAAAACTTTTCTATGCTGATTATAGGAGGACAAGATCATGAGCGCATCCGCACTACCCAGTTTTGACCGGCTGCTTGACTTGGCCAGGAACTCACCCGAAGAGCTGGAAAGGCTACGTCTGGAAATGACCAACCAGATTCTTGACAGCACACCCGATCAGGGGGTGCGTTTACGCCTGGAGCAGTTGGCTTTTCGTATTGACGCCGAAAGGCGCAGAGGTCGGACGCCCCTATCCCTGTGTCTGCATTATTCCAACTTGATGCACCGCCAGCTGGGGGTTTTGAATCAGGAATTGCACAAGCTTTTGCAACCTGTCGTGCTGCCCTGTCAAACCGGAGACAACCAACCAGCGCGCCCTTCTGCCAAAATCATTCCCTTCAGCCGGTATCAGAAACCGGCTTAGGAATCCGGATTCCTGCTGCTGGTGCCCTGCCGCCAGTGCAGATATTCATCAAGCAGGTGGTGGTAGCGCTCGGCGAGTTGTTCCTGGCGACGTCTGACCCGGTAAACCGGCCAGAGGGTTTCCTCATCCAGATACCACTCGCGGGTTTGTTGTTGCCAGGGTGAAGCTTCCCAAACACTGCGCGGCAGAATACTGAAGCCCAGGCCGCGGGCCACAGCATCCAGAGCCAGATGCACCTGATTGACCTCGCTGCGCCGGGTGAGCTGGTGAAGGCCGCGGAATTCACCGGGAAAATTGGCCGCCAGAAGCTTTCGGGCCTGCTCCTGGCCTTCCTGGTGACTGATAAACCCCAGGCTCAGAAGATCCTGAAAACTGTTGCCCTGAAAATCAGCCGGGACGATCACCGCCAGACTTTCCTGCAGATAAAGTTCACAGCTCAGCTCGGGGTGCTTCTGGATGCTGCTCACCAGAGCCAGATCAACCTGACGACTGAGAACCTCCTCAATCGCTTGCTGGTTATTGCTGAAAGTCATGTGCAGCCGCAAGCGGGGATGGTTTTTCAGATAACCCAGCGCAAAGGGGTAAAAGAGAACACCGAAGGTTTCTATGCTTGAACAGCGACACTCACCGCCTTCAACCAACTCCTGCTCCAGAGCATGACGAAACTGTTCATGCTCGGCAAAAAGCCGCAAGGCATAGTCATACACCTGACGCCCGGCTTCCGTTAATTCAAAACGCTTGCCCGTCCTGGCCAGAAGCGGCAGGCTGAAATATTCCTCCAATTTGCGAACATGCTGACTCACTCCGGGCTGGGTCATTCCCAACTGACCCGCCGTCTGAGTAAAACTGCCTGTTTCCACCAGCGTAATAAAGGTTTTGAAAAAAACTGCATTAAACATCTGCGGATAACCCGAGTAAGAGGCTGCAATCAGGTGCTTAGGATAACAAAAAACCCCTGACCCTTAATGGATCAGGGGTAAAGAAAACCATTTCGGACTTGATCGCCGCTGATTAGCTTTTTTCTGCTTCCGGGCTTTCAGCATCCACGGGCATATTATCCTCAACATGGATGGGTTCTTCAGTGTCATCACCCACCCGCTTGCGGCCCCGGTATTCAATCATGAAATACATCGCCAGGCCAACCCCCAGACCCCAGGCAGCACCATGGGTTGCCAGCACCACACCCATAATACCGGCCACACCCATGGAGGTGGCATTGTCGATTTGTTCAACGGCTACGGCAATACACAGATAGCCGGTGATCAACAGAGTAATCGACAGAGCAATCGGCAGCACGGGTTTGAAAAGGGTCACCAGAGGCAACATAAACAAAGCAATAAAGCCAACTATCCAGAAAATACTGGCACCGGAATAGATGGTGTCCATGGCTTTGCGACCGTAGCGGTAGCGCTCGGCAATGGTGGCCATGGCACCGGTAAACAAGGGGCCTGCCAAGCCCGGATAGGGCGCAAAGAAAGCATGAATGACATTACGGATGCCAGTGACCAGATGCACCCGGTCAACATTGACTTCGATTTTCTCGTCAGGACGCAAATGATCGACCCTTTTGATCAGGCTTTGACCCACGATAATATCGCCAAAGGCTATGATGTAGGCAATAATTGCAGTGGGAATAGCAGCAATCAGCAGCTCAATGCCGGGGAAACCGACGTTGAACGGCAGATAAGCCCAGATCTGGCCCATGGCAGGCACATTGAAACCCCATTCAACACTTGGCAGTGGATACTCGGAAACGGACCAGCCGATAAACATGGTCAACAGCATGCCGGGAACCATGCCATAGCTGGCGATCAGCTTGGCCCAGCGGTGTTTTTCCGTCCAGTCCCGAAAAGACAGGGAAAAGAGAACGTACACGGTCACCAGACCACCGATCCCCAAAGACAGAGGGGTTGCATAGAGGCGTCCACCTTCACTGATTTCACCACTGATGGCGGCAATGCCCGCCCCCAGCAGGATGCCGGCTTTGATGGAGCTGGGAATGTTGTTGACCAGTTTGGTTCCCAGGCGGGTGACTGCCATAAACAGGAAAATAAAAGCCACGACCAGTTGCAGAGCCACCAGAGCCCGGATGGCATCCGGGCCAGCTTCATACTGACCAACAAACAACAGTACGACTGGAATCGCCGGAGTAATCCAGCCAGGAACAAAGGGCACACCCAACAGGGTGGGCAGGATAAAACCGATACCGCAAACCACGACAAAGGCCAGAGCTACTTCGTAGGGCAGCCCCAGATACTGTTCCAGCAAGGGAATCATGCCCATGGCAATAACAAACATCACCAAAGCCTGGATGGTTTCAGGAATCTCCCAGCGATAATGAATGAAGGGTAAACGGATTTTGAAAGGGCCTGCAGGCCAGTAGGGATGTTCTTCCCCGTATTTTCTTTTCAGGAGCACGTCTCTAGTTCCTTGTTTGGGTTTATGTTTTCACCTGGAACCGACGTCACTTTACTGTTTTTGTTGGTGTGATCGTTCAGCAGTTGCTTTTTACGCGGGTTCATCCCGAAAGCCTATTCGACCTTGGATTAGTAATACTTAAGGGTAAAACAGCCAAAACCCACGCATTCCAATACTACAAAGCATGACTGCCTGGTCATTATTCTTTAAAATCAATTTTTGACGGCATTATTTTCTGGTCACTCAGTCCCGTACAAATTTATTCAGGAAAATCAGGTGGGATTTGCTTTATCATAGGCAGCCGTTTTCCCCGATCGAGGAGTTCAAATGCACAGCAGGACCGAAAATTCCGCCAGCGTGGATGCCCTGGTTTCCCCTGAAGGCAGCCTGGAAGTCCTTTCCCAGCATGAAGTCAATCGCCTCAGAGATACCTCCCGCAACGGTCATCACGACCTCCTGCGCCGCTGTGCCCTGGCCGTGCTTTCCTGCGGCAGCCCTCTCGATGACAGCAAGGCTCTGCTGGAACAACACCCCAAGTTTGATATTGAAGTCCTGCAGCAGGATCGGGGAATACGCCTGCAACTCACCCAGGCACCCGGTGACGCCTTTGTCGACGGTGACATGATTCGCGGCATCCGTGAGCATCTGTTTGCGGTATTGCGTGACCTGGTTTATGTCAGCAATGAAATCGAACTCAACCCTCGCTATGACCTCAACAGCAGTGAAGGCATTACCGATGCTGTCTTTCACATCCTTCGCAATGCGCATATTTTACGCACCAACCAGCAGCCGAATCTGGTGGTTTGCTGGGGGGGACATTCCATTTCCCGTGAAGAATATGAATACACCAAGGATGTCGGCTACCACCTGGGTCTAAGAGGGCTGGATATCTGTACCGGCTGTGGCCCGGGTGCTATGAAAGGCCCCATGAAGGGGGCCAATGTCGCACATGCCAAGCAACGCATTCATCAGCGCCGCTATATTGGCATTTCCGAACCGGGCATCATCGCTGCCGAAGCGCCCAACCCCATTGTCAATGAACTGGTTATTCTGCCGGATATTGAAAAACGCCTGGAAGCTTTTGTCCGTGTGGGTCACGGTATTATTGTCTTTCCCGGCGGTGTGGGTACGGCTGAAGAAATTCTTTATTTGCTGGGATTGCTCAGTAACCCCAGCAATCAAAAACAACCCTTTCCGGTTATTTTTACCGGCCCGGCTTCGGCCCAGGACTACTTTCACCAGATCGACCAGTTCATACATCAGGTTTTTGGTGAGCCGATGCGTGAACGCTACCAGATTATTATTGACGATCCGCCCGCGGTTGCCCGCGCCATGAAAGCAGGCATCAACCAGGTCACTGAGTATCGTCGCAAGCAGAATGATGCTTTTTATTTCAACTGGCGCCTGCAGATTGATCTGCTTTTTCAGGAGCCTTTTGATCCCAGCCATGAAGCCATGTCCCAGTTGGAATTGCACAAAAACCAGCCGATCGATCAGCTGGCTGCCAATCTGCGGCGAGCTTTCTCGGGAATAGTGGCTGGTAACGTCAAGGACAAGGGAATCCGGTCGATAGAAGAAAAAGGGCCTTTTCAGATTCAGGGTGACCCGGAACTGATGCGCCCCCTGGATGAACTCTTAAGAGCCTTTGTCAGTCAGGGGCGCATGAAACTGGCAGGCAGTGCTTACAACCCTTGCTATCAGGTGGTCAGCTAAATAATTTGACATAAAAACCACCTGCAAACACAGCCATCTTTTTTGATAAGCTGTAAACTCCAATGCACCAAATCCGGGACAGGTTTCATACCGAGGAAGTTTAAACATGGTTGATATGACCAAAATGAAGGAGCAGGCCCTGCAGCGCAAGCGCGAGCATGAGGAACGTGAGCTGCGTAAACAGATGGGAGGATCCAAATCCTCTTCACGCCGCTCTTCTTCGCGCAGCGCTAGTCGGGGAAGCTCACGGGCAAGTGGCCGGGGCAACCCCTCGGCACAGAGAGCACTGGCTCAACAGCGCACCCGCCCTAAAAAACGCAAGCGCTCAATCAGTCGCTGGGTATTGGATATCCTGCTGGTTTTAGGTGCCCTGCTGGTTATGGTTATTGTGCTCAACCCCTTTCGTTAAGCTTTGCAACCCAAGCGGCTATCCAGTCTTCAGCGCCATCACCCGCCTGAAAGTATTGCAAAGCATCAATAGTGAGCAGAGGCAACAATTGTTGCCCGCCCAAATCAGCAAGCTTTTCATCCATCAGCTTGCCCGCTGCACAGAAACTGTCCCCGTAAGAAGAGTCCCCTAAGGCAATAACGGCAAAAGGCTTGTTAACCAGTTTTGCTGCCTGAGAGTCCAGATCCTGGTAAACCGGAAGCAAGTCTTCGGGCAGCTCGCCACTTCCCGTGGTTGAGGTCACAACCAGAAGGCTGTCTGCCTCATCCAGCAATCCGGAATGAGGTGTTTCTGTCACCTCCACCTGATGCCCTGCCTTCAAGGCAGCGGCTGCGGCCATTTCTGCCACTTCCACTGAACCCCCATAAACACTGCCCACCAAGACTTTAATGCTGGCCAAGCTGACCTCCTGTGATCATCATCCGCTTAAAAACCCAGCATTTTACTCAGCTTTAATGGCTTGCATCAAGTGAAACTAAACTAAGCAAAAAAATGCCGGACACCCAGCAGGTTCCGGCATTTTTGGTCACTGAAGTTCCACTGCCCGATCACATGATCTCATTGATCCTTTCGCGCCAGTCCTGAGTCAGCTGCTGGCGTTTGTGGGCATGTTCCAGCAGGGTCTTGTTCAACTCACAAAACATATCTGCACATTCCTTGCCCATATCCATGGGGTTTGAGCCTTTTTCACCTCCTTTCAGGCAGGCGTGACTCATGGCAAACCAAGTGTCCCAATACTGCCGGGCGGCTTCCATTTCAGTCTCCATCATGGCCTCCATGGCTTCCACCCACTGGCGTTGAAACTCCATCATCGGCAGTTGTTGCTTTTGCATCTGTTCTCTAAAGGTATCAATTAGGGTTTGCATTAATTTTGACCTCCGCTTTTATTGCTGGTGAGATGAATCCTTGTCCCTACTCTAAGCATGGTTCCTGTACGAATTTTTTGCTACAAAAATTCATGAAGAAGATCATAAATTAGTCACGAAACACCCGCCCTTGCCTGCAAACAGCCATCTTGTTAACCTTAGTTGTAAATATAGTTAACAAGAGGCCCATGAATGACCAACCCCCTCTGGTATCCCTACACCCAGATGCAAAATCTGCCGCCGCCACCTCGAGTCACCAGTGGCAAGGGAGCCTGGCTGCATCTCGCTGATGGCCGCCAACTCCTGGATGCAACCAGTGCCTGGTGGTGCCTGATTCATGGCTACCGTCATCCCAGACTGGATGCCGCCCTGCATGAGCAAATTGATCAATTGAGCCATGTCATGCTGGGTGGCCTGACTCATGCCCCGGCTCTGGAGCTGGCTGAAAAACTGGTTGCCATAACGCCCGAAGGTCTGGAGCGGGTTTTCTTCAGTGACAGTGGTTCGGTCGGCATCGAAGTCGCCATGAAAATGGCGGTTCAATACCAGCTGCAAAGAGGGCAGACCGAGCGCACACGCCTGCTATCGGTGATGCGGGCCTATCACGGTGATACCAGTGGTTGCATGGCGCTTTGTGATCCTGAAGAAGGGATGCATCAGTTGTTTTCCGGCTGGCTGCAGCCTCACTATTTTGCCGCAGCACCCCGTGCTGGTTTCAAGGCTGGTGCTGATGATCCGCTGCTTCTTGAAGATATCCAGTTGCTGCAAGCCAGCTTTGCCCAACACCACCAATCCCTGGCCGCCTTTATTGTCGAGCCTTTATTGCAGGCAGCGGGTGGTTTTAATATGTATTCACCCATCTGGCTGCAGGAAGTGCGTCGCCTTTGCAACCAGTATGGCGTGCTCTTGATTTTTGATGAAATTGCCACCGGATTTGGCCGCACCGGCAGCCTTTTTGCCTGCGAACAGGCCGGGGTCAGCCCGGATATTATGGTGCTTTCCAAAGGGTTGACCGGCGGCTACCTGGGCCTGGCAGCCACTCTGGCCAGTGAAGAGGTTTTCCAGGGTTTTTATGGCGGCCCGGAAAAAGCCTTCATGCATGGCCCCACCTTCATGGGCAATCCCCTGGCCTGTCGTGCTGCCCTGGCCAGTATCCAGGTTTTCGAAGAGGATCACTACCTGGAAAGAATTCAACAGCTCAACCGGGTATTGCACGAGGAACTGGATGAGTTTTCCGCACCCGGCGTCCAAACCACACGGGTACTGGGCGTCACCGGTGTGATCGAGGTTGAGCAAGCGGAAACCCTGAAAGGGCTGAGCCATTATGCGCTGGAACAGGGTGTCTGGTTACGGCCCTTTGGTCGCTATGCCTACACCATGCCCAGCTATGTCATCAGCGAAGAGGAATTGCGCCGCATCACTCAGGTGATGAAGGCTTATTTTCTTCAGCCTGGGTGACCAGAGGCTGCCAGGTGTCGGGGAAATCCGGCCACAAAGAGGTGTCACCCGCCTTGTGTAGCCAGGCCTGAATGGCCTCAGGGGATGCCGGTCTTGCCAGCCAGAACCCCTGGCAAACCGGACTTC
Source organism: Marinospirillum sp. (assembly GCF_044810985.1). GTDB lineage: Bacteria > Pseudomonadota > Gammaproteobacteria > Pseudomonadales > Halomonadaceae > Marinospirillum. The sequence continues at coordinate 3,087,791 of NZ_CP085242.1, read as the reverse complement.
CCAGACCCTGCAAGAGGGTCGCCTGGGCCTGGGTTTCCACGCCTTCAGCAACGATCTGCAAGCCCAGAGCCTGGGCCATACCAATAATTGCTCTGACCAGTTGCCCATCCTCGCGGTTTTCCGGCAGCTCGCGAACAAAACTGGCATCAATTTTTATGGTGCTCAAGGGCAGTTTGCGCAGATAAGACAGGGAAGAGTAACCGGTGCCAAAGTCATCAATGGAGATTTGCACACCGCCTGCATGCAGATCTTTCAACAGCTGGTGCTGGATATCCTCTTCGGTCAGTACCAGGCAACTTTCCGTCAATTCCAGCTCAATCAGGCCAGGCTCCAGATGATAACCCTCAAGACGGGCAAACAGACGCTGGGCAAACTGGGCATCCACCAACTGGCGGGCGGATACATTGATGGAAACCGGAGGAACACAAGGACTGATCTTCTGCCAGGCAACCAGTTGCTGACAAACCTCATCAATCACCCAGTCGCCCAGGCTTTCAATCAGCCCCAGCCTTTCCGCCAGAGGAATAAACTCGGCCGGTGAGACTTCACCCAGCTCCGGGTCCTGCCAGCGCAACAGGGCTTCCATACCCACCCATTTGCGGGTGGCGACATCAATTTTGGGCTGGTAGGCAATATAAAGCGTCTGGTTTTCCAGTGCTTTACGCAGTCCATGTTCCACGGCCAGATCAGTGTAGTTGCGCTCACCCATGACCGCATTGTAAAAACAGTAGTTGTTGCGCCCGGTTTCTTTGGCACGGTACATGGCGGTATCGGCATGCTTCAGAAGGCTCTCGGCTGTAACCCCGTCATCGGGATAAACACTGATGCCGATACTGGTCGAGACCACCAGGGTTTTCTGCATGATCGTCAGGGGCTGAATAAGGGCTGAGATCAAGCGCGATGCTTCGGTTTCCAGCAGGTGCAGGGTTTCCACTTCCGGCACCAGAACGGTGAACTCATCACCACCCAGACGGGCCACGGAATCACCGTCATTGATATTGGTTTCCAGGCGTCGGGCCACTTCTTTCAGGACCTCATCACCGGCCTGATGACCCAGGGTGTCATTGATCCGTTTGAACAAATCCAGATCCAGAAACAACACAGCCATCTTGTGCTGGTGACGTTTTGCCGAAGCCAGTGAAAGATCCAGACGATCCAAAAGCAGGCGTCGGTTGGCCAGGCCGGTCAGATCATCGTAATAGGCCAGACTGTGGATCTGTTCTTCCTTGCGTTTGCGATCGGTAATATCACTGAAAATGGCTGCAAACTGCAGGATTTCCCCTTCAAGGTCGCGAATTGCAGTAATCGTCAGCCATTCAGCATAAATTTCCCCGTTTTTACGGCGATTCCAGATTTCACCCTGCCAGTAACCCTGCTTTGTCAAGCTCGTCCACATATCTCGGTAAAAATCTTCACCGTGCAGGCCGGAACTCAAAAGAGCCGGTGTCTGACCGATGGCTTCTTCCGCACTGTAGCCGGTCAGAGTGGTGAAGCTGGGATTGACAGCCTGAATCACTCCCTTGGGATCGGTGATCACGATACCGTCCAAGGAGGTTTCAATGACTTTTTGTGCCAGCAGGAGGTGTTCCTGTGAAGCCTTGAGGGCATAATCACGCGCTTCTATGGCTGCACGCAGTTGGTTGACATACTCATATTCAATACTGGCCAGGATGTCATTGAACGAGAGCAGTCCACAGAGCTTGTCCAGCGGCTCACCATCAACATCGCACTCGAGCACACCCAGATGGCGGAAACCTTTTTCCCTGAGCAGGTCAACGGCCTTGAGCAGGCTCATACTGCGCGGCACACAAAGCAACTCATTGTGTACCACTTCCTGCAAGGCTGCAGCGGGCAACTCTTCGGCCAGTAGACTGATCAGATCCCGCTCGGTAATAATCCCCGGTGGCTGACCACGACCCCGCTCAACTATGGCGGCTTCCGTACCCGCTTCACGCAAACGTGTGACCGCTTCAGCAATACTCAGGCTGGCATAGAGTCGCAAGGGAGCGGCATGCACACTGGAGCCGACATTGCGCATCAAAAGGTAGTTTTCCACCCCCTGATGGCGAACAATATCGGACTGGGTCAACATGCCCAGAGGCTTGGCATCGGCCCCCATGACCAACAGACGCCTCATGCGTTTGCTTTTCATCAGGGATGCAGCCTGACTCAGGAGGGTGTCATGAGAAACGTGTATGACCGGGGAGCTCATCAGCTTACGAATCGGAGTTTGCAGCAAGTCAGGCTGGCTGAAATCCAGCCTGCGGGTATCGCCTTCACTCCAGATACCCAGAAGCTCCTGACCCTGAACAATCAGGATGCAGCTGACCGAGGCCTTGCGCATACGCCGGGCCACATCCGCCAGCGGCAGTTCCGGTTCACAGGTCAATAAACCACTGTTGACCAGACCCCCCACCTGAGGATCATCGCCCAGCTTGAGTGCTGACATGTTATGGTCTGAAGAATTAACAAGTTTCAACGTCTAGCTCCACCAACCTCCTGAAAAAACACTTAATCACCGCCAGGCTCCAGCAGGGAAACCAGCAGGTTGCGCACCTGGCTGACTTCAAAGGGCTTGTCACAGATGGCCGATACCCCGGCCTGACGCACCGAGGCAAGGCGGGACTCATCTTCTGAAGTCACCATCATGATCGGAATGTGTGAATAGTCAGCAGACTGACGGATATGATTGACCAAAGCCTCACCATCCATCACCGGCATATTATAATCCGTCACCACCAGATCATAGGCTCCGTCCTGCAGTTGCTTGATCCCTTCGCTACCATCCACAGCTTCATCAATATGCTCCACACCGATCTGATGCAGAACGCGGGTCAGATGCTTTCTGGCCATGCGCGAATCATCCACGACCAGCACCCGCAGGGTGGTGATGTCATAAAGTTCCAGCTCCACCTCTTCATGCGTCAGGTATTCCAGAGTTGTCACCAGCGCCCTTTTCAGATCATTACGATCAAAAGGCTTGGGCAGTAAAGCTAGAACACCGGCTTGGCGCACTGCTTCCAGGTTTTCACGTTTCTGTTCACTGGACACCACCATCCTGGCGACTTCTGAAAGACGGGCATCCTTTTGCATCAGGGCAAAAAGCTCATGAGCATCCGCATCAGGAAGATAGAGGCTGGAAATGATCAAATCAGGAATAAAAACCCGCATCCGTGTCAGAGCCTCTCGCGCACTGCCGACAGCTTCCAGCGTTTTGATGCCTTGTTCGGAGAGTTGTTGTTGGATGACCCGGCGCTGCATGGTCGAGGGCTCAACGAGCAAAATACCCAAGTCATCAAGGGACAGGCGGCTAGTCACTTCCATTTACGGGGCTCCTGGTGGAAAGATTCAATATTATTGTAACATCTAGTTTTTTCGGGGTTTGCCGGGCAGTCCGGGTTGATAGATATCATCACGATAAATCAAACGCTTGGGCTCGGGACGGTTAGGGCTCAGGCTGAATACGGCTTCACGCAAACGAAACAGCCTCTGACCCTGGCTGCGGGCCATCTGCATCTGCACCTGCCGGGGCAGTGGAGGCAGGCGCAAGGCCTTGCGATCTTCTGCCCAGAAGGTTGCCTTGTCCAGCATCAGGCTCAAGAGGTTACGCTGGTTGGTTTTCAGCTCGGCAATCAAGGTCAATGCGATCAATTGCCTGGCTCGTTTTATTTTTGCTAAGCGTGTCATGGCCATAAAAGCGGTATACCCTTCGTTGTCATCTTTGTCTATGATAAACCTTCAGAGGGATAGAGTCAGCGGCAATTTCAACTTTAAAGTGCTACAAAGCGTCACAAAAGTTTGATGAAGTGGTATAGGCTAAGCGACTGAGTCGCGCTAAGATGACGTATGAAGTACTTGTTACTACTACTTGAATCAAAACAAGTATTCGCAATAATCAAGATAATAGCAGTCTAGCTAAGCTGCATTCGGGATATATTCATGGAACCTTTGTCAGACGAAGATCTTATGCTGAGCACCCCGACTCCCGAGGAGCTGGGGCTCACTTTTCGTGAAGAAGAAAACGGCGACTTCTGGGCCACCTTTGAGCCCACAGGTATTGCCCAGCCCATAGAGGCTGAACAGTTTCCCCAAGTCATGGAAATGGCCGGCTTCTCACCCCAGGAATATCCCGTTGACTCTGCTGCTTTGTCTATACTGCTGGATGCCATGCGCCGTGGCGAAAGCTGTGATCAGCGCCTGGGTGGCCCGATTGATGCCTTGCCAGAGGTTTTCGCCAGCCCCAATCAGATGCTGGCCGGGGTAGTGGTTCACCCTCCCCAGGGCAAAGGCAAAGACCTCACCCGTGAAGCCCTGGAAGCTGCTCTCAAGCAATCCAAAATTGTGCGTGGACTTCTTGAGGACAGCCTTAACGAGCTGACCAGCGAAGCCATGCAAAAGCAGTTGAGAGAAACCCAGAAACCTGTTTGCATGATCGTTGCCTACGGCGAATCCGCTTACGATGGCACTGATGCCTGGCTGGAAACCCTGATCGAAGACATCACCGACCGTCGCCCCCAAATGGATGAAGAGGGTAACGTCAATTTTCTGGAATTGGGTGATTTCCCCCATGTTGAAGCCGATCAGGCCCTGGTTAGACGCCACCCACCCACGGATGGCAAGTCCGGCTGGACGGTCACCGGACGCACCGTCAAGGGTCGCAATGGCAAGGATCTGACACTCAAGCCCAAGAACGACAGTGTCAAACTGGCCGATGGTGATGAAGACTTGTTACTGTCCTCCACCGCAGGCATGCCGGTCGTTCACGACAAGGGCGCCCAGGTTGAGCAGGTGCTCAAGGTCGAGCAGGTCGGGCTTAAAACCGGACATGTGCGCTTTGATGGCAGTGTGCATGTCAAGGGCAACGTCGACCCAGGTATGAAAATTGTGGTCACCGGGGACGTCAAGGTCGGTGGCCTGGTTGAAGCCGCCTACATCAAGGCAGGCGGAGCCATTGAAATCGGTGGCGGCGTCATCGGTCGCAAGAAATCGGATAAAGAAAAACAACCCGAAGCCCAAAAAGACGATGATGAAAAAGGCAAGATCATTGATGCCTACCTCAAGGCAGGCACCCAAATCAAGGCACGCTTCATTCAGGAAGCCAGGGTTGAAGCCGATCAGGAAATCATTGTCCAGAAGCAGATCCTGCATTCGGAAGTCACTGCCGGTATAAAAATCATGATGCCGGGCCGTGGCACCATCGTCGGCGGTGTAGCCCGAGCCAAAGAAATCATCGATGTGGGTATTTCCGGTGCCATGGCCAATGTACCCACCAAGCTGATTGCCGGGGAAACCGACGACATCAAGCAGCAGATCGTCACAGTCAACAATCAACTCAAGCAACTGGATCTACAGCGCCAGCAGCTGATGGATGTCATTGCCAAAATCAAGAAGCTGCGCAAACCCATCAGTGAAGAGAAAAAGCAACAGATTCTCAAAGCTCGGGATGGTTTGAAGCAGCGTGAAAACACACTTTACGACAAGATGGCCGAGTTGGAAAAAGAACTCAAGGATCGCCATTCAGCCCGTGTTCAGGTTCGCGTCACCTGCTACCCCGGCACCCTGATTCACCTGGGTGAGGATGAGTTTTCACCCCGCAACGACCTGGGCAAGGTGACCTTTGTATTACGTGATGGCGAAATTATCATGCGCTAATTAACTATTGCGCTCATCACCTTAATTAGTAGCACTTTAAGTTGTAGGTAGTTGCCAGTTAATTGCAGTTTGCCCCTGCTGCTCCAGCCAGGCATTGGCCTGGGAAAAATGCCTGCAGCCCAGAAAACCGCGATGCGCGGACAAGGGCGAAGGGTGTGGTGCTTCCAGAACCAGATGCTTGCTTCTGTCGACAAAGCCTGCCTTTTTGCGTGCATAACCACCCCAGAGCAAAAACACCAAGCCTCTGGGCTGCTCATTCAGCAAATGGATCACCCGATCCGTAAAGATTTCCCAACCCTTGCCCTGATGCGAACCAGCCTGTCCTGCCTCGACCGTCAGAACGGCATTCAGAAGCAAAACCCCCTGCTGCGCCCAGGACTGCAGGCAACCATGAGCCGGTGGTTGAATACCCAGGTCACTTTGCAGCTCCTTATACATATTCTGCAAAGAGGGGGGCACCTTGACACCGTGCTGCACGGAAAAGCTCAAACCATGAGCCTGGTCAGGGCCGTGATAAGGGTCCTGCCCCAGAATCACAACCTTGACCTGAGACAGGGGTGTCTGCCAGAAGGCATTGAACCAGTTGCTGGAATGCGGGTAGATCACCTTGCCCTGAGCTTTTTCCTGGCGCAAAAAATCCTTCAGTTGCAGCATATAGGGTTGCTGGAATTCACCACCCAGATAGTGCATCCAGTCATCCGGTAAAGGCCGTTTTTCGGTCATGCCAGACCTCGTTGTGCCAGTACCCTCTCTACCGTATCCACGGTCACCTGGGTCTGGGGGTCTATCTCCAGATTCACCGGGGTGCCCTCCGGCATGGTACCGAAGGTGGTGGCGCGACGTGTTTCGGGAATCAGATACACACTGAAGCGGTTGCTTTCCACTTCGCCTACCGTCAGGCTGCAGCCATTCAGACCGATATAACCCTTGGGGAAAATGTATTTCATCCACTGTTCCGGTACGGTGAATTCCAGACGCAGGTTGTTTTCATCCAGCTCCTGACGTGCGGTCAGTTTGACCTGATCAATGACATGGCCGGACATCAGATGGCCACCAATTTCATCAGAAAAGCGGGCGGCTCTTTCATAATTCACTTCACTGCCCTGAAGCAAACTACCCAGATTGGTGGTGCGCAGAGTTTCGATCATGGCATCAAAATAGACAGCCTGCTCATCCCAATGGGTCACAGTCAGGCAGACGCCATTGATGGCGACACTGGCCCCCACCTGGAGGCCTTCTCGCGTTTCCCGAGGCAATGCCAGACCCAGGGTGGTGAGGTTGTTTTTTGCTTCCAGGCGGGTCACTTCGACCACGCCCTGTACGATTCCGGTAAACATTAAGGGGTTATCCTTTTGCAGCCAGCAGGTCATTTTTCAGCAGGTGCACCCGGTCACAACCAAAATACAGTTGGTCTTTCCAGAACAGCGACGGGGCACCAAAAGCACCTCTGGCAATGGCTTGATCGGTTAAATCTTTCAGGGCTGTTTTCGCTATGTCTTCACCAGCCAGGGCAGCAATTTCTGTGCCCAGAATTTCTTCCGCCACTTCCGGCAAGCCCACATCCTTGCCTTGACCCCAGTAGTTGTCAAATAAATTCAGGGAAAGCGCTGCCCGCTGTTCGGCTGGAAGTGCAGCCAGGGCGCGCTGAACCTTCAGCGTATTGGTGGGAAAGACTTCAGGCAGTGTGTAGGGAACCTGATAAGCCGCTGCCAAGCGTGGCAGATCTTCCTGGAACATATAGCGCTTTTTGGCTTCCAGGCTCAGGGGAGCATTATTACCGACCTGCTTGAACAGGCCACCCAGAAAAATCGGCAGCCAGTTCACCTGAACACCTGTCTCCGCTTCCAGTTCAGCCATTTGAATCGCTGCCATGTAGCTGTAAGGGCTAACGATGTCATAATAAAAATCCACCTGCTCGGTCATAGCTTTACTCCTGTTCAATCAATGTCCGGCTGTTCGCCGGTTAAAATAACATGGGCTTCCAACAAGGCTCTGACCTGATCCTCGGCACGGCCGGGGTCCAGACCCAGAAACTCCAGGGTCTCGCGCCGGGTTTGCTCCCAGGCATCCAGATCATCATAAAGCTCTGCAGCTTCCAGCAACTGAAAACTGACTTCCTTTTCAGCAGCATCAAAGAGTTTCACCAGCCAGGCTTCCTGGGGATGCAGGCTGTCTACATAATAGGCATCATCCTGCTGATCGTATTGCAGTTCACGAATCACCTCATCGGCGGCATAACCCTGCAGGTCCAGATCCAGTTCACTGACCCGCAGCAGGCTGGCTTCATCTTCCTCCCAGCTCTCATCCGGCTGTATCAAAGCCTGTTTGATGCGACCATCGGGTAAAGACCAGGCAATAGTGACCGGAAAGCTTTGTTCATCATCGGCAGCAGCTTCCAGGGCGATAAAAGTCGGTAGGCTCATGATGGATTTCCCGTTATAAAAGAGTCAGGCAGGTTGAACAGACGCTGGGCATTGTGGCTGGTTTCCCAGGCCAGTTGCTGGGGCTCCACTTGCCGCAGCTCGGCAATTTTTGCCACCACCCAGGGCAGCAGACCCGGTTCATTGCGGCCTTTTTTGGGTTTGGGGCGTGCAGTTCTCGGCAGTAACCAGGGGGCATCGGTTTCAATCAACAGACGCTCAGCCGGTACCGAGGGCAGTAAAGGCCAGAGTGAAGTTCCGCGCCTTTCATCACACACCCAACCGGTAAAACCAACGTGTAAATCCAGATCCAGATAGCCAAACAGGGTTGCTTTGTCTCCTGTAAAACAGTGGACAACACCACCCGGAATGGCATCTCGCCAGCTTTTCAGAATAGCCAGCATACGTTCCCCAGCTTCACGCTCATGGATGAACAGAGGCTTGCCCGCTTCTGCAGCCAGTTCCAGCTGGGCTTCAAAAGCCTTTTCCTGTTCCACCGGAGTGGAAAAATTACGGTTGAAATCCAGACCGGTTTCACCAGCAGCCACCACCAGAGGCTCCTGCAAAAGATCCGCAACCTGGCTGGCCACCTGGGTTGACCAATCCGAAGCCTGATGGGGATGCACGCCTGCCGTGGTGCGCAACCAGTGGGAATGCTTTGCAGCCAACCTTAATGACTGCTCACTGACTGTTACATCCGTGCCGGTCAGCAGCAGGCCCGTCAGACCGGCACTCCGGGCACGCTCCAGGACTTCCTCCTGATCCCCGGCAAAAGCCTTGTCGACCAGATTAACACCAATATCGATCAGGGGTGAGAGGGGTTCAGCAAAGGGAGAAGCCAACATGAAATAATTAACCTTGTGAAAAGTAGTCAAACTAGCAATTTTTCTCTAGTATGTCAGAAAATTTTAGTGAAAAAAGCACCCGATAAACACAAGAGGAATTGCCCATGGCTGGGGTTTTAGACAGTGTTGACTCAAGAACGCGCCTGGTAGGTGCCAACCGGCTGGAACTACTGATGTTCAAGCTGCACACCAACCAGCTTTTTGCCATTAATGTGTTCAAAGTTCAGGAAGTACTGCGCCTGCCCAAACTGACCAGCCTCCCCGGCCACCACCCCCATGTTGTCGGTGTTGCGCATCTGCGTGGCCAGGCCGTTTCAGTCATCAACCTGGCCCAGGCCGTGGGCATGCCCCCCCTGGAACCAACCCCGGAAAGCAACCTGATCGTCACCGAATACAACTCCACGGTACAGGCTTTTCTGGTCGGGAGTGTCGAACGCATCGTCAACCTCAACTGGGAAGACATCATGCCGCCGCCCCGCACCAGTGGGCGCCAGCATTACCTGACCGCCATCACCCGTATGGAAGACCGGATCATTGAAATCATTGATGTCGAAAAAGTCCTGGCTGAAATTAATCCCTACAGCATTGCTCTGGATCCTTCCCAGTTGGAAGAAGAAATTGTTAATGCCGCCCAGGGCATGGAAATTCTGATGGTGGATGACTCCCCCACGGCTATTACCCAGGTACGCCAGACTCTGGAACCTCTGGGTATCATTCTGCACACGGCCACCAATGGCAAAAAAGGCCTGCAACAACTGCAAGCCTGGGCCGATGCCGGTGAAGATGTACCCAACAAGCTGCTGATGCTGATCACCGATGCCGAAATGCCTGAGATGGACGGCTACAGCCTGACCACGGCTGTGCGTGAAGACAAGCGCCTGACCGACACCTTTGTCGTACTGCATACCTCCATGTCCGGTAACTTTAACAAGGCCATGGTACAAAAAGTCGGCTGTGACGACTTTCTTTCCAAATTCCAACCCAAACTACTGGCCGAGCTGGTAGAACGTCGGGTTCGAGAAAAAGCAGGATTACCCGCTCCCCAATGACCCTATTACGTTTTGAAAATCTGCACCTAGCCTACAGCCACACTCCCCTGCTCAACGACGCCACGCTCATCCTCGAAGAAGGTGAGCGGGTTGCTTTGCTGGGCCGCAATGGTGCCGGCAAATCCTCCCTGCTGAAACTGGTGGCCGGTGAAATCCAGCCAGACGGTGGCAGCCTGTGGCGCAAGCCCAGCCTTAAAATCGGCACTCTGCCTCAGGTCTTACCCGCTGCTGATGACCGAGATGTTTTTGAAGTCGTCGCCGAAGGTCTGGCTGAAGCCGGACGCCTGCTGGAAGAATTCCATCACATCACCCACCTGCCTCCGGATCAGGTGGATCTCAAGCGCATGGATGAGTTGCAACATGAGCTGGATGCCTGCAACGGCTGGGCACTCAGCCAACGCGTGGAACAGCTTCTGAAGCGCCTGCACCTGGAAGGAGAAACAAAAATGTCTTCTCTTTCCGGTGGCTGGCGACGCAGGGTAGCTCTGGCTCAGGCTCTGGTCAGTGAGCCGGATCTGTTGCTACTGGACGAACCCACCAACCATCTGGATATTGAAACCATCCAATGGCTGGAAGAACAAATCAAAAGTTTCCCCGGTGCCGTACTGCTGATTACCCACGATCGAACCTTCATGCAGAATATCGCCACCCGCATGCTGGAGCTGGATATGGGTGAAATCACCAGCTGGGAAGGTCGTTATCTGGATTTTCTGGATTTCAAGGCCCACCAGCTGGAAGTGGAAGCTCGCCATCAGGCCGCTTTTGACAAGAAACTTGCCCAGGAAGAAGTCTGGATTCGCCAGGGCATCAAGGCCCGCCGTACCCGCAATGAAGGCCGCGTTCGCGCCTTGAAGGAACTGCGCAAGCAGAGATCCGAGCGTCTGAAGCGCCAGGGCAAGGCGGATATCCAACTGGAAACCGCCGACCAGTCCGGCAAGCTGGTGGTGGAGCTGAAAAATGCCAGCTTCAGCTATGACGGAGTTCCCATTGTCAGCAACCTGACCACCCGCATTCAACGCGGTGACAAAATCGGCCTGCTGGGCCGGAACGGTGCCGGTAAAACCACCCTGTTGAAAATGTTGCTGGGTGATCTGGAACCCCAGGAAGGTGAAGTCAAACGCGGCACCAAGCTGGAAGTCGCCTACTTTGATCAACTGCGCGGCCAGCTCGACCCTTCCAAAAACCTGCTCGACAATCTGGCCGAAGGCCGTACCAGTGTCACCATCAACGGTCGTGACAAGCACGTCATGGGTTACCTGCAGGATTTCCTGTTCACCCCGGAGCGTGCCCGCCAGCCGGTCAGTGCCTTATCCGGTGGTGAACAAAACCGCTTGCTGCTGGCCAAGCTGTTTGCCAAGCCCGCCAATCTGCTGGTGATGGACGAACCCACCAATGACCTGGATCTGGAAACCCTGGAGCTGCTGGAAGAGCTGCTGCTCAACTACGAGGGCACCCTATTGCTGGTCAGCCACGATCGAACCTTTCTGGATAGTGTGGTCACCGGCATTCTGGCTTTTGAAGACCAGGGTCTGGTGCGCGAATATGTCGGTGGTTATCAGGACTGGATTCGCCAGGGTGGGCGTTTTCCAACCCCCGAGAAATCTCCGGCACGCTTGAAGACGGCCGGTAAGGTGGCCGCCACCCACGAAGCCCCAGGACTGGAAGAAAAAAAACCGGCCCGCAAACTCAGCTACAAGCTGCAGCGCGAACTGGAATTGCTTCCCGGTGAAATTGAAGCCCTGGAAAGTCAGATTGCTGAACTGGAAACCACCATCAGTAACCCGGACTTCTACCAGCAGGAGTCTGATAAGGTGGCAACGACTGTTCAGCAGATGGAAAAACTTCAACAGGATCTGGAACAGAAGATGCAGCGCTGGATGGAGCTGGAAGCCGACTAGATGAGCGACCAGCCCCAACCAAACCAGACGACCCAGCTTTCCACCGGGCGCCTGCTGTTGTTCTCGCTGATCTTCATCGGCCTGACTGCAGCAGGTCTTTATCTGGTCTATGCCTCCTTTGCCGATCGCACCCTGAGCTTTGATTGGCGTCTGCTGGAGCCTCTGGCCCTGATTTCTGCTCTGGGGCTGCTGCTGGTTTATTTTGTCTCCGATGGTCTGCGGCTGTACTTCACTCTCAAGGCTCTGGGCTACAGCATCAGCCTCCAGGCCCTGTCTAAACTGGTGTTCATCAACCTGTTTTTTTCCAACGTCACTCCCCTGGCCACCGGGGGTGGTTTTGCGCAAATCTGGTATTTACAAAAACAGGGCGTTCCCCTGGGGCGAGCCACGGCAGCCACCACGCTGAGAACCCTGCTGGCCGTTTTTTTCATCTTTGGCCTGGCCCCTTTCTTCCTGCTCTTCTTACCGGCCCTGCAGGGTGAAAACCTGATCAGTGATCTGGGGCAGACCCTGGCTTTTTTCATCTTTCTCTATCTGGGCTTTTTCACTCTGTTGCTCCTGCGCAGCCACTGGCTTATCCCGCCCCTGGATGGTTTGTTGTGGCTATTGCAGAACTTCACCCTGATTACTCCCCAGCGCAAACGGATATGGCAATTCAAGCTGCGCAGGGAAATGCTGCGGTTTGCTTTCAGTTTCCAAACCTATCTGAAAGGCTCTCCCCTGTGGATTGGCCTGTCGATTTTTTTCACAGCCCTGTTTCTGCTCAGCCTTTTCAGCTTCCCCGCGCTCTTGCTCTATTTTCTGGATTATGAGGTAGACTACCTGACCAGTCTGGGACTTCTGGTGGTCACTACCTTTATTATGTATTTCGCCCCCACACCCGGCGCTTCGGGGATTTCCGAAGGTGTTTTCGGCAGCTTTTTCAGTGGCCTGGTTTCCGGTGGTCATCTGCTTTTGGTCATTCTGGCCTGGCGCTTTCTGACCATTTATCTGGGCATGTTGATTGGCTTGGGGGTTTTACAAAAAGATCTTATTCAGCGCTGGAAACCTGCACCATGAAATATCGCCGACCTCTGAAAATCCTGTTTTACAGCAACCTGCTGCTGGTGATCGGCCTTCTGGGTTATAAAGCCTATCTCAACTACTTTTTACCGGATTTTAAAGCCGAACATCAGGTTCAGCTGGATCGCATTGAAAGCCGTTTACAGGGCCGGGAAGATTTTACTTTTGCCGTGGTGGGCAACATCAATAACTCCATTGGCATCTTTGAAAAACAGTTGATACCGCGCATCAATGCCAGTGGTGCCGACTTTCTGATTTCTGCAGGCAATGCCGTCAGTGGTGGTGGAGAGGACAAGTATCAAGCCCTTTATGGCAGTTTGCAGGCATTGGAAATTCCCTACCTACTGACTTTTGGTGAACAGGAACAGGAAGACTTTGGCAGCTATCGTTTTTATGAACACTTTGGCCCCCACTATTTCAGCTTCCGCCTGGCCGACAAACGCTTCACCTTTCTGGACACCACCGGCAAGACTCCCTGGCGCTGGCAACTGCGCTGGTTGCAGGATCTGCTTCGCCAGGACGAAACCACAGAACACTTTCTGTTTACCGGCCACCCAGTGCGGGTTGAAGATGAAGGTTTTCTGGCAGACAGTATTGATGCTCTGCAGCCTGAGGCATTTCGTCAGCAATTGCTGAAAAGTATTAAAAACCAGGATATCAATTGGGTTTTTTCCACCCAGAAACGGGGTTATGCCCAGCATCAACTGGGCAACAGCCAGTTTATTGCTACCGGGGGAGCCGGAGGCCTGTTGCTGAAAGATGACTTCTATCATTTCCTGTTAGTGGAAGTGAAGGCTGGGCAGGTGACCACCCGTGTGGAAAAGCTGGATACGGGCCAACACCCATTTTTTAAGACTCTGGAAAGTCTCTGGTTTTTTGTCTACTCACTCTTTTACGTCAGCTACCTGAACTTTATACTGCTGGTCAGTGTTTTTATTCTTGTGACCATAAAACTCTATAACCTGGTATTCCGTGATCGGAATTATTATCCCAATTATGACCTGGACCCCACCCCCTGGCTGAAAAAGCCTCTGCGGGTGGCCATGTTCACCAACAATTATCTGCCCTTCATCGGGGGCGTACCCCTGTCCATCCAGCGCCTGAAAAAAGGCCTACAGGAAGCCGGAAACAGCGTTCTGGTGGTCGCTCCGCGTTATCGTGATCAGCCGGAGCAGGAACCCCATGTGCTGCGAATTCCCTCTCTGTTCAAGATGGGGTCCAAAAGTGAATTCCGCCTGGCCAATATTTTCCTGCCGCGAATTTTCAAACGGCTCAAAGCTTTTGTCCCCGACATCATTCACCTGCACCATCCTTTCTGGCTGGGTTCTCTGGGCCTTTTCATTGCCCGCCGTCTCAAGGTTCCCGCGGTTTATACCTACCACACCCGGCTGGAACACTATGCACATTTCGTGCCTCTGCCTGGCCTGCTGTTTCGTAACCTGATTTCACATGCCCTGATTCGCCGCTTTGCCAACAAGTGCGATGCCATCATTGTGCCCACCTACTCCACGGAAGAGTACCTGCGCATGATCGGGGTCAAAAAACCCACTTATGTGCAACCCACCGGCATAGATTACGCCGGCTTCCAGCAAAGGAACGAAGAAGAAATTGCCCAAATCAGAGAACAGCTGGGTCTGGGTGAAGAACGCCTACTGATCAGCGTTTCCCGCCTGTCCAACGAAAAAAACATCGACTTCATGATAGATGCTGTGGCCCAGCTCAAACAGCAATGTCAGGTGCCTTTTCGCTTGTTGATGCTCGGCGATGGTCACCAGCGCCAGCGTTTGCAAAAACGCCTGGATGAACTGCAACTGCATGACTGCTTCACCCTGGTCGGCGCTGTTCCTCCGGAACAAATGAGCAGTTGGTACCAACTGGCCGATCTCTTTGTTTTTGCCTCCAAGTCGGAAACCCAGGGCATGGTCATTCTGGAAGCCATGGCTGCCGGTTTGCCCGTGGTGGCCGTACGCTCCAGCGGCATCGATGATGTCGTCCAGGAGGATTACAATGGCTACAAAACCCCGGAACGTCTGGATCTTTGGCAGGAAAAAGTTCAGGAAATAATCGAGAATGAAGGCAAAAGAGCCGAGCTGGCAGAAAACGCCCTGAAAACAGCCAGCCAGAACTCCATCCCTGTTTTTGCTGAAAACATCAAACTCATTTACAGCGAAATACTGGCTGCAAAAAAGGCTCGCAAGTGAAAGCTTTGACTACTGAAACCTGGCAGGGTCAAACCTATTTGTTTACCCTTTCCAGATGACTCTTACCTGGATTGCCGGTCAATTGGCCGGATTGGTTGCCCTTGCTTTCTGCATGGCTGGCTTTGCCAGCAAGCAGGATGACCGCCTGCTGGTTCTACTGATTTCTGCCAATGTGGCCTTTGCCCTGCAGTTTGTCTTTTTCCAGAGTTGGACGGCAGCAGCCCTGACACTACTGGTGATTGTCAGAATTCTGCTGGCCAGGCGTCATCAGGGCAACCGACTGCTGATGAGCTTGTTGCTGCTGGCCAATTTTATGGCTGCGGCTCTGACCTGGCAAAGCTGGATCGATCTCCTGCCTCTTATGGCCGCCACCCTGGGCACAGTGGGTATGTTTATGCTACGCGGGATACCCCTGCGCATTCTTCTGGGTATGGCTGCTTTCTGCTGGCTGCTGAATAATCTGCTGATTGGCTCTTTCGGTGGCAGCCTGGCTGAGGGGCTGATCCTGGTGACCAATGCCTATACCATCTGGCGATTGGCGAAATTGCAAAGAGAACAGCAGGTTACTTAAAGCTGCTGGATCCATTGCTTCTGCACCTTACTGCGCCTTGTATCAGCAATAAACTCGACAATTTTCTCTCTGGCCTGAAGAAAACTGGAAAACTCAGCAGGGTAGACCTTTTCGCAGAAAATCAGATGATAGCCCAGGGGTGAGCGCAGAGGTTGGCTGATATGGCCTGCGGGCATGCGAAACAGCGCACGATCCAGTTCATCATAGAGAAGGCCCGGCGGCACCTTGCCCAGTTGTCCGCCTTCCACGGCCGTCGGGCATTGTGAATACTGCAGCGCCAGCTTACCGAAATTGCTGCCATCTTCTTCAAGTTGAGCAAGAATTTCATCCATCTGCCGCAAGGCCTGCAATTCCCCGGCAGAGCCCAGAGCCTCTTCAACTGTAATCAGCAGGTGGCGGGTCTGACGCTTTTCCGGCAAGGAAAATTTATCCGGGTTGCGATGATAAAACTCCAGGGCCTCTTCATCACTGACCTCACCCGCCTTGCTGGCTACCTTGTCCAGGATCGCCTCAATCAAAAGCTCACGCTTCAGGCAAGCCTTATAGGCTTTGCGGGTCATTTGCAGGTTATCCAGCGCACGGTCAAAATCAGCGGGGTGTTCATAACGTTCCTTGACTCGCAACCAGGCATCTTCCAGGGTTGCCGCAGGCAGATAAACCTGTTGGCTTTCCGGGGCTGCCAGTACCTTTTCTTCCAGTTGATACTGGCGTTTGGCCTGAGCGGTTGCCTTTTCCAATTCAGCAATGGAAAGCTCTGCCAGCTTCTTGTTGAAACGGGCCTGAGCAATCTTCAGCAACTGATAACGGTGAATGGCCTGAGTATCAAGAGACATGATCCACCACCTGCCCCTCTTCTTCAGGGCTTAACAAAGCGCTTTCAGGAACGGCCAGCACATGGCCGGGAAAGAGAACATGGTAGTAAACCCCGGCAGGATCATCCCGATACACCTTGAGGATTTCTCCTTCACCACCGGGTTCCACCACCACCTCACCGCGCAGTGACAAACCCAGACGGGAAATCACCTTATCGCGGTTTTCAAAACGGCTGGGCACCCAGGGGGCACTGGCGGCCAGCAGCTCTTCTTCACGACAGCCCACCTGCAGGTCTTCCTCAATGAAGTGCACGGTATAAATAATCTGATCCTGCAGAAAGGTGCCGATATTGCGTACATGGCCCACCTGCCCGCGGCGGATCAAAAGATCGCCCTTGTCCTTGCCGGGAAAGCTGCCATCATTGCGCAGATTTCGGGTAACGCGCACTTCATCGCCATAGTCAAAAATCGGTTGCATCAGGCACCTCCAATGGATCCCAGAGAGACAAAACCACTGCCCGGCTGGCCTCTTTTGAAAATTTTCAATACCTTTTCCTGCTGGGCCGAAGAGCCCACAAAGCTTTGATAAGCTTGAGTCAGCAGGTGCTGATAAAAGGCAAAGCGGGCTTCCGAAGTGGTCGGCAAGCCAGTCTGTTGTTGAGCCAGATAGTTGTGAAAACGTTGCAGAATATGCAGACGGTTGACCTGAACGATGCTGGGATCATAATCCACGCCAAAGAAGCTCAGAAAGTCTTCAGCGCTTTCCAGCTCCTCCAGAGCTTCTTCCTGCTCCTCATCCAGATAAAGTAATTCGTTGCTGGTCATGGCAGTCTCCAGAGATTTCAGCAAGCCTTGGCCTGAAGGCCGGGAGCTTGCAGTTGTTGATAAAAGGTCAGTAGCTGACCATCGGCCAGAGGTTGCTTGTGAGCACTCATCCACTGACGAATGGAAGGCAAAAGATCACTGGCCTGCTGGGGGGTGATAGCAACGCCCAGACGTGCAAAGGAAGCCTGTACGGCCTTGCTGCCGGAGTGTTTACCCAGCACCAGTTGATGACTGCGCCCCAGTAGAGCCGGGTCCACGCCTTGATAGGTCAGGGGGTCCTTGAGCAAGCCATCAACATGAATACCGGCTTCGTGAGTGAACACCCCCTCACCCACCAGACTTTTCTGCCAACTGACCGGACGCCCGGACGCTTCGGCAACCAGTTGTGATAATTCCGGGAAAGCATGCAGGCTGATGCCGGTTTCCAGGCCATAAAGCTGACGCAACCCCAGTACCACTTCTTCCAGAGCGGCATTTCCGGCGCGTTCACCCAAACCATTCACCGTAGTATTGATGTGAGTGGCTCCGGCACGCGCAGCAGCCAGACTGTTGGCCGTAGCCAAACCCAGGTCATCATGGGCGTGCATTTCCAGCTCCAGGTCCATATTCGCAGCCAGCCGTGACAGGCACTCATACACCCCAAAAGGCTCCATGATGCCCAGGGTATCGGCAAACCTCAGACGACTGGCGCCCGCCCGTTGGGCGGTTTCGGCCAGTTGCAGCAGAAAATCAGGATCAGCACGTGAAGCATCCTCGCAACCCAGAATCACCCGAAAACCCTGATCCAGCGCCAGCGGAACCAGATTTGTGATCTGCTCCAGAACCCAGTCACGGCTTTTACCCAGCTTACGCTCGATGTGCAGATCCGAAGAGGCGATGGAGAGATCCAGCAGTTGAATGGGCAGACCCTTGCTGGCCTGGATGTCCGCCGGATGCATTCGGCACCAAGCCACCAGATCAGCCTTCAGTCCCAGGCTGGCTAGGCTGCGGATATCCTCTCTTTCCACTTCACCCATGGGCGGAATCCCGACTTCCAGTTCGGGCACGCCCAGCGCATCCAGTTGCTGGGCAATGGCGCATTTCTCTTCCAGGGAAAAGGCCACACCGGCGGTCTGCTCACCATCTCTCAGGGTGGTGTCATCTATGACGATGGATCTCTGCATGGCCATCACCTCAGGCATAGGCCGGATCAAAGGCTTCTGCAACCGGAGCACCTTCCTTCCAGTAGGGCGACAGCTTGCGCAGTTGTTCTATGATGCCGGGAACAACCTCAATCACCCGGTCAATTTCTGCTTCCGTGGTGTAGCGCGACAGAGAAAAGCGCACCGTGCCATGGGCCGCTGTATAGGGCAGTCCCATGGCCCGCATCACATGGGAAGGCTCCAGGGAACCGGAGGTGCAGGCCGAACCACTGGATGCTGCTATGCCGAACTTATTGAGCAGCAGCAGAATGGATTCACCTTCAATATACTCAAAGGCAATATCACTGGTATTGGGCAAGCGGTTTTCCACATCACCCGTGGCAAAGGCATAGTTGACGCGAGACAGGATTCCCTGCTCCAGCTTGTCTCGCAAATATTTAACCTGGGTGTTTTCATACTCAAGCGCAGCTTCAGCCATTTCCGCAGCCTTGCCCAGAGCAACAATGGAAGCCGAGTTCTCGGTTCCGGCACGACGGCCGCGTTCCTGGTGCCCCCCGCGCAGCAAGGGGCGAAAGCGGGTTCCACGACGCAGGTAAAGCACCCCGATGCCCTTGGGGGCGTGTAATTTATGGCCGGAAAGACTCAAGAGATCGATTTTGGTGTTTTTCAGGTTCATGGGGATTTTACCTACCGCCTGAACCGCATCGGTATGAAACATGACCCCGGCTTCCCAGGCCATTTCCGCCATCTGCTCAACCGGGAAAATCGTACCGGTTTCATTGTTGGCCCACATCACACTGACGATAGCCACTTGATCACTGAGCAGGCTTAGATACTCCTCCAGATCCAGCCGCCCCTTGCCGTCCACCTTCAGGTAATGAACCGTGTAGCCATCTTTTTCCAGGTATTCACACAGCGCCAGCACCGCTGGATGTTCAACCACGGTGGTGATGATTTCACGGCGATCAGGCTGGGCTTTCAAAGCCGAAAGAATGGCCGTGGAATCGCTTTCCGTCCCGCAGGAAGTAAAGACGATTTCACTGTCATGTTCGGCACCCAGCAGGGACTGAACCTGCTGGCGGGCTGTTTTCAGGGCCAGGCCCACCCGGTTGCCATAGCTGTGCAGGGAAGAGGGGTTGCCAAACTGCTCGGTCAAATAAGGCAGCAGGGCTTCGACAACAGCAGGGTCAACCTGGGTGGTGGCGTTGTTGTCCAAATAAATAGTATCCATGGTTCAGGCTCCCATACTGGCCGGTGCTTTACTGACAGGCACCAGTTGTACAAATTCTTTCAGCTCTTCCATCATCTGCTGCTGAATGCCGGTCAGAGTCATGCTGGCCATCTGGCAACCACTGCAGGCTCCGGTCAGCTTGACGTAAACCTTGCGGCCATCGACATCCAAAAGCTCAATATCACCGCGGTCACGCTGCAGGGCTGGACGCGCCCGCTCGATCACTTCTTCGATCTTGCGAATACGCTGCAGGTTGGTGAGTTTGGGGCCACTGGCTGCAGGTGCAGCTTCAGCGGGCAGTTCCGGCATTTCTATCTGGGTCAGAGCCGCTTCGGCATCCGCCGCCACCTGGGTAGCACCTCCGGCACTGAAAACCTCACCCCGCTCAGCCAGCACCTTGCCGAGAATTTCTTCAATCCCTTCATGGCAGGCGGAGCAACCGCCACCTGCCTTGGTGTAGTTGGTGACTTCTTCCACGCTGCTGAGGTTATTGGCACGAATGGTGTCTTCAATCATGACTTCATCAATGGCAAAGCACTTGCACACCAGCGCACCCTCTTCATGATCGTCATGCCATTCTTCGCCGCGATAATTGGCAATGGCAGCCTGCAGGGCTTCACGGCCCATCACCGAACAATGCATTTTTTCCGGGGGCAGACCATCCAGATAATCAGCGATCTCCTGATTACTGACCTGCAGGGCTTCATCCAGCGTTTTGCCCTTGATGATTTCTGTCAGGGCGGACGAAGAGGCTATGGCTGAACCACAACCAAACGTCTGGAAACGAGCCTCCAGTATGGTGTCCGTCTTTTCATCCACTTTCAGCATCAGGCGCAAGGCATCGCCGCAGGACAGAGAACCGACATCACCAATGCCATTGGCTTCCTCCAGCTCACCGGCATTGCGTGGGTTGAAGAAATGCTCCTGAACCTTCTCGGAATAATTCCACATGATCGCTACCCTCCTCAGGCTGCAAAAGACTTGCCGCAGTTGCAGGCAGCCTTGGCATTGGGGTTTTCAAACTTGAAGCCGCTTTCTTCCAGGCTCTCGACAAAATCCACCGTACAGCCTTCCAGCAGCGGGGCACTTTCGGCATCCACCAGCAGGGTGACATCACCCAAGTTCAGTTGTTGATCACCAGGTGCAGCCTGAGTCTCCAATTGCATGGCGTATTTGTGGCCGGAACAGCCGCCATCGGAAACGGAAATGCGCAAACCGGCAACAGCCACCCCGGCCTGCTGGATAAAACGGCCGATGGCTTGTTGCGCGCTCGGAGTCAAAGTGACCATGAAGAACCTCCAGAAAACAGTTGAAAGGCAACAGAAACTGTTGCTCTGCCCTGAAGATCGCAAGGGGTGTGCCAAACAAACGCAATCTATAAGCCACTGATTAAGATCAACTTTAATTGTCTTAAAAGCCTGAATGCTTGTTCAGAAAAGTACGCCCGGAGAGTTTTGTCAGGTTTGATACAAGGAGGCTCTTGGCAAAGCCGCACATTATTTGCGGTTTAGTTGCTCTTCATCAAAAAAAGATTTATTAACCACCTTTAACCACATTTGAATAAGGGTTAACATCTTCCTACTTGCTGATTACAAAATTAATAATTATTGCGCAGATGAGGGATCAAAAATGTCGCTGGACTCAAACCCTGAGCTAACATCAACCATTATTCAATCTGTAACCGGTAACAGAGATCACCAGAATTCAATCCGCAGCCCGTTCAAGCAGAAAGAGGAAACCAGCATTCTGCAACGACTGGCTTCCGGGTTGCGTGATTCTTCCCGACCTTCTCCGGTTGATTTTCATGGCAAAGATGGCTTCCAGCAAAACATTCGCAGCCTGGGTGCAGCCAGACGCAACATGGGCGATGGCCTGTCGATGCTGCACAAGGCGGACAGTGGCCTGGATCAGATTCAAAAGAATCTGGAACGCCTGGGCCAACTGGCTGAAACTGCCTCCGACCCGCGTTACTCCCAGAAGGACAGAGAGAGCCTGCAAAAAGAAGCCAATTCCTTATTGCAGGATATCCAGCGCATCACAGAAACCACTGACTACAAGGGGCAGCAACTGCTGAGTCAGGATGCCGCCAGCACCAGTTTTCAGGTTGGCCCTCACTCCCAGGAAATCAGCCGTCTCTCTCTAGGCTTTGAACAAGGTATACTGGGGCGCCTGGAGTCCAGTACCACCTCTTCCAGCAGCTCCTCTTCCACAAATACTTCCTCATCTTCTTCCGACACCAGCTCGACCAACGAAAGCAGTACGGACACCAGCTCCGGTACGACTGAAACCAATACCAGCACGACTGATGCTGATGATGACAGCTCCACGGATACCACCACTTCCCCGAATGAGGACACGGATACTTCGGCTGGAGATACATCCACCGGAGACACTTCAACTGGCGATACCGGCAACGGTACGACCAGCGGCGATACCCAAACGGTGACCAGCGTCTCGGAAATCACCACCAATGAAGAGATTGCCGCCACCTTTGGTTGGGAAGTCAATGACAATGGTGAACTGGTGGTGGGTGCTGAAACCGCTGAGGCCATGAGCAGTTTCTGGAACCAGATGATTGAAAAACAAGGGAAAAATATCACGCCAACGGATGAGCTGGCCAGCCGTCTGGATCTGGAAGGGGCCACTGTTGGCGAAACCAACCATCAGTATATTTCCGAAACTTTTGACATCAATGGCAAGCAAGTTGAATACAGCTTCAAGGTTTCCTTTGATGTAACCACCAATGAGGACGGTGAACGGGTTCTTGCTTCCGTTGACTCCACGTATTCCCATAAAGATGAATGGCGCAATGGCAGCCCTGTTAATGTAACCCTGGGTGACGAACAACTGGCTGTTACTTTCAACCGTAATGGTAAGGATCAAAAAAATCAGGGCTACAATTACCTGGAAGAACCCACCCCCAAGGGCAACTTCCAGAATTTTGGTATTTACACTCCGGATTACACCTCACTGAATGTGGAAAATGTCGAGCAGACCGCTTCGCCGAATCCTGACACAACCACTGAGCCTACGGATGGTGGTACAAGTGGTGGTGATACTGAATCTTCCCAGGATGAAACCTCAGACACTGGAAGCTCTACCGACACAACTGACTCCGGTGAAACCACCACAGATAATGGCAGCAATACCGGCAGCGGCACTGACACCACCAACGGGGATACCACCACTTCCGGTACTGAAGACAACCTGCTTAAAAACATCCTGACCAGTGATCTGACTGCCAGCCAGCCGGTTCAGCTATCCAGTTCAGAGGCAGCTCAAAATCTTGTCCAGAAAACCCGGGAAGCCACTGACTTTATCCAGGGTATGCGTAATGACCTGGAAGCCGGAATCAGCAAGCTGGGTTCCATCATGGCGGGCAATGGCACCTATTCGCAGGCTCTGGAACAAGGCTCCCAACGGATTGAGAACTCCGTTTCAGCCCAGGAGGTCGCAGCCAAAGCTCAGGAACAATT
Source organism: Marinospirillum sp. (assembly GCF_044810985.1). Taxonomy (GTDB): domain Bacteria; phylum Pseudomonadota; class Gammaproteobacteria; order Pseudomonadales; family Halomonadaceae; genus Marinospirillum. The sequence goes on along the minus strand of NZ_CP085242.1, from coordinate 3,064,607 downwards.
GCTGAACCAGACTTCAACGGCTGCCATGGGTATGGCCAACACCACGGACAAGGCTGTACTGGCCCTCCTGAAAGATCCCGAGGCCAGCACCAAAGAGATTCCCTACTCCTTTGCTGCCAAGGAAGAGAAAGAGGAGAAGCCCGAGCAAGAACCCAAGGCCAGTGAGAAGACCAGTGAGTTCGTTACTGCCTTTGCTTCCAAAGAAGACAAGGAAGACAGTCCGTTTGTGGCTAACGAGTCAGAAGAAGAGGATGCAGAAGATGAACAACCTCTTTATCAATATCCTCCTGAAGAGGAAGAAGCGGCCAATAACTTCTTCAGCAACTTTACGGCCAGCAATATGACGGCTTACGAACCTAGCGTTCAGCAGGCCTAGGAAGCCAAAAAAAGAGCCGGGATTTCCCGGCTCAAGAGGCTACTTACACCCACTCAAATCTTAAGCGGCCAGCGGCTCATGGGTATGGCAGTTTTTCGGACATACCCGCGCGCAGGAGGCACAGCCGATGCAGTCACTGGCATCGGCTATCACCATCACGCTCATTACATCATCTTCATCATCATCGTCGTCGGGTTCACGCTCTTCCAGATCAAAGACATTTCTGGGACAGACTTTAAAGCAGCGACCACAACCGATGCAGGTTTCTTCATTCAAAGCGGTAATGAAGGTCGGTGTCCACTCCTCACCACCACGGGTCAATCCGGTCAAATGACTCATCAGGCTGTCTCCTCCTGGGCTTTTTCCAGTTCCCGGCGGGCTTCATCCCAGGCTTTACAGGCCGCATAGGTGGTTTCAGCGATGCCCGGCAACTGTTCATAGGCACCCGGCAGAGCATCCTCAACCAGGTCATGTAATTCCATGGCCGCTTCACTGGCCCTGCGCTTGGCTTTACGCACTTCCTTATCGAGCTTTTTCAACTCTTCAGGGGTCATGGGGTTCTCCTCATCACTATCTTTATAAATCAGGCTTCTGCAGCATCCGGGTAGGTTTCCACCAGCTTCAGGGCGGCAGTGATCAACTTGTCTGCTTCTTCGCACATTTTATCCAGGCTGGGAAAGCCAAAGCGGTGCACATCTCTCAAGGAGCGATCCAGCACGATCAGCTTGCCGACACTGATAATCACCCGACCAAAGCCTTCATGGCTGATATTGAACATGGGTGTGGCCATTTTTCCGCAACCGGCTTCAATACGCATCGCCAGAGCGCTGTAGTAAGCCTTGAGTCGGGCAATCAGTTCTTCATCCGGGTCGCCGATGATCGGCATATCCCGACGCTGCTCTTTGGTGACCACATAGGGCTGCATGATTTCGAACTGGTTCAGGTCTTCATTAACGCCATAGCTGTCAAAGGCACGGGTCTGCCGCAGCATTTCGGCAATAAAGGGGTTATCCGGCAAGGCTGGTTTTTCAGTGGTTTCAGTCATGGGTTTGCTCCGTATTCAAGGGAATCAATTGCACCTGGGGTGGATGACGACGTGCCCTCCAACTGCTGATAAGAACACCCAGCGAGAGACCGGCAATGCCTCCCAGGGCCGTTGCCAGGTCACCCAGCGGTGAAGCCAGGAGGGCAAATACCACCAGCAAAAGGCAGGGTAGGATGTAGGCCAGAAGGGTCAGACGCAGCAATTCTTCTTCGGCAACGTCCACATGCAGTTGCTGGCCTTCCTGATAAACTTTTTGTTGCTGCGAACTCAAATTCAAAAGCAGACTGCGTTTGCTACCACCACAAACCTTGTTGACTCCACAGGATTTGCAGGAATCCTGACAGGTGGCTTGCATCACCAGTTGGCCTTGCTGATCACGAACAATTTCACCTTCAGTGCGTATCATGACGACCACTCCTCTTGTACCCAGCCTTCACTGGCCATTTCGGCAAAGCGTTCTTCTGCTGCCGGTTTCTGCAATTGCCGCAATGAGCGCTGTAACCAGGTCGGCGGCTTACTGTTCCAGAGGCTCAACAGCTCTTTTAACTGGGTTTCAATATCCACCTGTTCCTCAACCTTGAGAGGCTGGATATTGACCGCCAGTAACTGGCGAATGGCCGAAGCACCAACAGCGGTGCAGTAAACCGCAGCACAGGCTTCCAGCAGTTTTATTTTTGATTCCAGCTTATCTTCCTGACCGTCACGGGCCGTTTCCTGACCAGAAAACTCGACCACTTCGGCCAACTGGAAACTTTTGCGGCTGATGTCATAAATCACAAAAGCCTGAGCAGCTCCAAAATGTTGATTGACCGTTTTTCGGTCACTGCTGGCAAAGGCCACTTTCAATTGAGGGTGGGGTTCAGCCAGGTTTTTTTGACTAACCAGTTTTAAGTGCCGCATAAGCTGCCTCACTTGTCTGATCCGTTTGTGCATAAATGGAAATCCGGGCAGGAATTTCATGCTCGGGACTCTGTTCCAGAAGCTGATTGGCCAGAACCAGGAGGGTATTGCGGCTGCCTGGATAACCAATCCAGAGTTGATGCTGAGCACCCAGGCGGTCATAAATCGGCCAACCAGCCCTCACCAGGGGAAGATCCAAACGCAGGGCTGTTTGCGCCGCATGAGAATTACTGATGATCACCTGAGCCTGTTTTTCTTCAGCCAGAACTTCTAAATCTTCCAGGTCACCAATCACGACCTGCTCAGCACTCACTTCCGCCAGAATGTCCGCTTTGTGAGGACTCACTGCGGCCACCAGTTCGCCACCTATCTCAGCAATCAACTTGCTGAATGCAAACAACAAGTCAGGATCTGCAGCGATGGCAAAACGCGAAAAACCCAGCATGAAATGACTGTCCAACTGGGCATCCTGAAGCTGACTGCGTTGACGCTCCACTCGCGCAGGTACAGCTCGACCCGTCATCTTCTGCAGGGCCAGGATCAACTGATCCATGGCTTGCAAGCCCATCAGACTGTCCAAACGCACATCAGGAACGCCGGTTCGAGCCTTTAAAATATCCGCAGCCTTGTGCAGTGAGCGACCAATCACCAGGGTATGAGCGGCCTGCCCCAGACCTGCAAAAGCTTGCACGGGAGTTCCGCCGGTGGTGACCGGAATGAAATCCTCATCCATCAGATGACCATCCAGGGAATCGCTCAGATCCGGCAGGATGACGGGCTGCAGGCCAAAGCTTTCCAGCAGTTCACGCAGGTATTCCAGATCCGCCCCGGTCAGCATGGACGGGGCCAGAACATTGATTTGTTGCGGCTTCAGACCCACCTGGTTGGTGTCTTCGGGCACCAGATGCGTCAGTAACGCCTCCACAGCTAGGGCATAGCCGGTTTCCAGACCGCCGCTGTAATCAGGGGCAACGACCGGGATAATGGGTGTGCTGATATCGGGGTGTTGATGATAGAAACGCTTGACCAGACCCTGGACATCACTGCCCTGAGTCTCGGAAAGGCCGGTGGTGGGCAGACCAATCAAATCCGGCTGGCGTTTTTCTATGACGGTTTCCAGCCCCTTGAAGACATTGTCATCGGCTCCCATCACGGTGGTGGTCTGATCCATGGCGGTGGTTTGCAGAGGGATGGGCTCACGGAAATGACGCACAAAAAACACCTTGGCAAAGGCACTGCAACCCTGGGAGCCATGCAGCATGGGCAGGGACTTGTTGATCCCCAGAAAAGCCAAAATGGCCCCCACCGGCTGACTGACTTTCAGGGGATTTACCGCCATGGGCTTGTTGCTCTTGATCACCTCAGCCATGCTACGCACCTCCTGCTGTTTGCCAGGGAGGCGGTTGACGCAGCTCCTCCCAGATGGGGGATTCCAGAGTCAGGCAAAGCTGCCTGGCCAGCTCCAACATGCCGTCATAACCGGCATAGCCAAATTCTCTTTCCTGATTGATATCCAGAAACGGAATGCGTGCCTTCAGGGCTGTATACATGTTGCGGCCCCCGGCAATCAGTAGGTCGGCCTGATATTCTTCGATGGTATCCAGCAAGGCACGGGGACTGCCCTCATTCAGCATTTTCGCGTCCTCACCCATGATTTCACGGATACGCGCCTTGTCTTCCTCGGTGGATTTTTTGGTTCCGGTCGCCACCACAGTCATGCCCAGATCCTGCAAAGCAGATACAATCGACCAGGATTTCACGCCACCGGTATACAGCAGCACCCGTTTTCCTCTCAGCCGCTTACGCCAGGGTTCCAGTAATTCATTGATTCGGGCTTCCTCGCGGGCAATCAAGTCTTCAGTACGCAGGGTCAGGCTGGAATCCTTCAGCAGAAGAGCAAAACTGCGCAAGGCATCAGAAGTGTCCTGAACCCCGTAAAAACTGCCTTCAAACCAGGGAATGCCATACTTGTCCTGCATCTTGCGCGCCACATTCAGCATCGCCTTGGCACAGACCACCATATTGGCCTGAGCACGATGCATGGTTTGTATCTGGTGGAAACGCGCATCCCCGGACAGGGTGCCCAAAATTCTCAGCCCCAGTTCATCCAGCAAGGGCAACACCTGCCAGAATTCTCCGGCAATGTTGTATTCCCCGATCAGATTGATGTCGTGTACCTGAATACCGGGGCGCTGTGCTGAAGCGGCTACCGGTTGTGGCTCAGCCGTACCGATCACATATTTGAACATGGCTTCCCCGGCCAGGCGGTTGCCCAGGTTTTTGGTGCCATAAAAACCGGCAGAATCCACGGGCACCACCGGCAGACCAAAATGCTTTTCAGCAGCGCGACACACAGCTTCAAAATCATCCCCGATCAGCGCAGGAACACAGGTGTTGTAGACAAAGACAGCGGCAGGTGAATAGGTTTGAATGGCTTGATCAATACTGTGAAAGAGACGCTTTTCCCCCCGCCCCATAATCACATCCTGCTCACTCAGGTCGGTCGTCATGCCGATGCGATAAAGATGCGGGCCAGAAGAGCGGGTTCCCCGGTTATCCCAGGAACTGCCCGCGCAGGCAATCGAGCCATGCACGATATGAGCCACGTCAGCAATTGGCAAAAGGGCAATCTGGGCACCATCAAAAGCACAACCACCATCCGAAGCGCCCGGCTTGGCAGGGGCGCAACCACTCTTGGCTTTGCTGTTATGAGTGCAGGCCGGCTCATCCATCAACACAGCCAGTTCTTTCGCTTGCATGGGCTTCCCCTTGTTTCATGACTTGTCAGGTATTACCGCAAGGCCTGTGCCATGAATAAGGAAGCAAAAAAATTAGCTTAATATACTGTTTTAAAAGGTTTTCAAAATACAGAGGCAGCTATTGAAGAGGTTTAAAGGTTGTTGCTGAAACACAAAAAGGGAGGATTGTTCGACATCTGACAAAAGCCTGAGGTCAGGCTTTATTGGCAGCAGCCAAAGTTTGCGGGTTACTGAAGGTACTGATATTCTATACAGTACAAAATATAAGATTATCAAGAAAGTCATACAGACTTTGGATTTGGGAAGCTCATGACGGACAATAATTTACCGGATGCCCCCTCTGGCGAGTTTGTGTTATTCACCTCCGATGATGGCTGTGCTCGAGTTGAATGCCGGTTTGAATCAGATACCTTGTGGCTCTCGCAAGCCGGAATGGCCGATCTCTACGGCAAAGACGTTCGCACAATCAATGAACATCTTGGCAACATCTATGAAGAGGGTGAGCTTGTTCAAAACGCAACCATCCGGAAATTCCGGATGGTTCGTCAAGAAGGCAATCGCCAGGTAACACGCGCTATAGATCACTACAATCTGGAGGCCGTGCTGGCCGTTGGCTACCGGGTTCGTTCAACCCGTGGTACCCAGTTCCGCCAGTGGGCCACCCGGACGCTCCAGGAGTATCTGGTCAAGGGCTTTGTGATGGATGACGAACGCCTGAAAAACCCACCGGTGGGGCAGTCGGTGGTGCCGGATTATTTTGATGAGTTGCTGGAGCGTATCCGCGATATTCGTGCCAGTGAGCGGCGCATGTATTTGCGGGTGCGGGAAATCTTTGCCCTGGCTGCCGATTATGAGCCTTCATTCAAGGAAACCACGCAATTCTTTCAGGTGATACAGAACAAGTTGCATTATGCTTGTTCCGGCCAGACTGCTGCCGAACTGATTTACACCCGCGCCGATGCCAGTCAGCCCAATATGGGGCTGAATACCTTCAAAGGTGCTGAGGTACGCAAAACCGATGTCACCACCGCCAAGAATTATTTAACCGAACAGGAAATCAATGAGCTGAACCGCATTGTCAGCATGTGGCTGGATTTTGCCGAAGATCAAGCATCGCGGCGCAAGCAGGTGTTTTTAAAAGACTGGCAAGAAAAGCTGGATCAGTTTTTACAGTTTAATGATCGTGATGTCTTGGCTGGTGCAGGCCAGATCAGCAAGCAGCAGGCCGATGAAAAAGCCACTGCGGAGTATACTCGCATCGCTGAACAGCGGCGGTCTTTAAAAGAACAAGCCGGTGAAGACTACCTGAACGAGCTGCTGCAATGGCAGCCGCCGAAGAAGTAAGAACTCTGGATCAGGCACTGGCCGCCCGTGGCGGCAAATTTGATCAAGTAATGCCACGAATCAAAGGACATAAAAAAACCAATCTCCTTCATCGAGCGGCAATAACGTCACTCCGGGCCAAAACATTCTTCATAGTCACTGCAGGCTTCACAACTGGGTGAGCGGCAGAGGGTCACTCCGGTTTCCAGGCAAAGCTGGCGGTAGAGAAATTTTTTCCATTTCATGTCCAGATGGTTTTTTCTGACCAGTTCGGGAAAGTTCTGGCGTATCAAGACCTGAAGATCATCACGGCTCCAGAGCCCCAGGTCATACCAGAGGTGCTCTGCACCGGCGCAGCCTGCCGCAATGATATTAGCTATCCAGACTTCGCTTTCTTCCTTGGCTGCTCGGTAGCTGAGTAAAAGCCGGGCGATGGCCTCTTGTTCATCCAGTTGGGCAACCGGTGCCGGGTCTGCAGCACTGACCGGAAAACGGGCCGTCGGAAAATAATGATTGAGCAGGTTCTGGAAAGATATTTCATCCAGCCCCAAGCGGCCACTGAGTACAGAATGACCGGCCGCCTGGGCCGCCAGCATCCGCGCCAGATAAATGGCATTCAGTTCACCCAGTGAACGGCTGACCCATTGGCTGTAAACAGCCTGAATTCTGGGGGGTTGCACCAGAGCATTCATCTTCACCTCCAAAAATTACGCCGCCACCAACGGAATAATCCCGGTCAGCGAACCCGGTGGGTTCAAAGGGTCGCCCAATTCATCCACGATCGCCCCTTCAATCGGGCAGATGCTGGCACACTGAGGGTCGGCATAAGCTTCCACACATTCGGTGCAAAGACTCGAATCAATCACAAACTGGCTTTGCGCCGCACTGATGGCTGCATTGGGGCAAACACTCTCGCAGGCTGTGCAATTGACGCAGGAAGACACGATTTCATAAGCCATGATCACACTCCTAGGCTGACTGGAGGTCGGCTGCATTCAGGTTCAGCTGACCTTTTGTTTGCATTTGCTGATAAACCGCCAAAACGGCTTCTTCAATGGGTTCCAGGGCATGCTCGCCATTGGGCTGAATACCGGCGGCCTCCAGAGCACTCCAGGGTTCAAAGCCCACCTTGGAACACAAAAGCACTTCACAGCCTTCCAGTTGCTCGACAATATTGATCATCAGGCTTTCGGCATCTTCACCACAGCTGGCTCCACCCTCACAATAGGGGCGTTCAATCTGCCGATGTCCAACAAAACGCACCCCCAGCGGGCCAGCTTCATAAACCAGAAACTCGGTGGCATGACCAAAATGCTGATTGATCAGGCCCTGGCCTTTGGTGGCCACAGCCATCTGTACGGGGCGGCTGGATTCAGGTACTTGCAGCGATACGGCAGGCTTGTCTGCAGCATCCAGTTTTTCCAGAATTTCCTTATGCACCTCTGCACGCTTGTGCATGGCAGCCGGGTAGTCAATTTCCATCGCTGCAATTTTATCCAGAGTGAATTCCTGCCCCCGGTCTTCACCCAGCAGGCCCACGGCATCGGCGCGACACTGGCGGCAATGGCGCATCATGTTCATGTCCCCGGCACAGGCTTCCTGAAGTTCCTGCAACTCGGCTGCCGTAGGTTCACGTTGCCCGGTCAGACCAAAATAAGTGCCGTGTTGCGGCTCGGCAATAATGGGCATGACATTGTGCAGAAAAGCGCCCTTTTCCTTGACCACGCGGGAAACTTCCTTGAGATGCTGGTCATTGATTCCAGGGATCAACACAGAATTGACCTTAACCAGAACACCCCGCTCAACCAGCATTTCCAGGCCTTTCTGCTGCTGTTCAATCAGAATACGCGCAGCTTCCACACCCCGGATGCGTTGATGATTCCAGAAAATCCAGGGATAGATGCGTGCCCCTATTTTGGGGTCCAGGCAGTTGATGGTGATGGTGACGTGATCAATATTGTGCTTGCAGAGTTCTTCCACCGAATCCGGCAGGTTCAGGCCATTGGTGGATACACAGAGTTTGATGTCCGGGGTTTCTTCAGTCAGGCGACGGAAGGTATCAAAAGTTCGCTCGGGGTTGGCCAGAGGATCGCCCGGTCCGGCAATACCCAGCACCGACATCTGCGGGATCTCCGCCGCCACGGCCTTGACCTTTTGCACTGCCTGAGCTGGCGACAGAACCTCGGAAACCACACCAGGGCGGGATTCATTACTGCAGTCATACTTGCGGTTGCAGTAGTTGCACTGGATATTGCAGGCGGGAGCCACAGCAACATGCATCCGGGCAAAATAATGGTGAGCCTTCTCGGAAAAACAGGGGTGATTGGCGACCTTGGCCCGGATTGCCTCGGGTAACTCCTTGACCGCATCATCACTGGTGAAAGCAGCGGGCTCAAGAACAGGCAGTTTCATAGTCGGTTCCTCATCATCGTTATACGTGGCCACTGGCAAGCGGCTTTACCCATAAACGAACGCAAGGAACGTACCCATTTGAGATAAAAGTTTTTATTATTATTTTTCAGCAGCTTATAGAAACCCAACCCCTTGGCTTGTGATACAAACCCGACTTACTTGTTGGGTTTGGAACAAAAATACTTCCTCAACCCAAATCAAATCACCTGATGAGAAAACCAATTTTGTGCTACGATGTCACACATAGCAACACAAAATGGAGTCACCAACATGAAAAGCGAAATGCTTAGCACCCGCATTGATCATGACACAAAAACCGCATTCACCAGCATTTGCGATGAAGTAGGCCTGAGCCCGTCTCAAGCCCTGAAACTCTTTGCACGTGCCGTCATAAATTACGGTGGAATACCCTTTGAGATCAAAGCCCCACAACCCAATGAAACAACAGCTGCTGCAATCCAGGAGCTTGTGGAAGGTAAAGGCCATAAGAGTAAGTCCGTGAATACTCTGTTGAGTGAGCTGACTGAAGGAAAAGTTAACGATGCTTGCCCTTGAGTACTCAACGCAATTCAAAAAAGACTTTAAAAAAATCACAAAACTGGCCATCCCTGACATCCTTGAAGTGGGAAATATCATCTCCCAACTTCAGCGTGGCGAATCACTCCAGGAAAAAAATGTTGATCATCCGCTCACTGGAAACTGGCAAGGATTCAGGGACTGCCACATCAAGCCGGATCTGGTTTTGATTTACAGAGTGACTGGAGACGTACTGCAACTTGCAAGCATTGGATCACATAGCGAAATTTTCTAGTGCCACATAGGGCAGATTATTGGCTGGCAGAAAGGTCATAGGGAGCCTCTGCGTAACTCACATCGCTTTTAATAGCAGACACGCGCCTTTCGCTGCTTTCAATATCTGCCCACTGTGTCTTCCAACCTACCGGATTTTCTCAGCTTTCACCAGAACTCAGGCCAGACCTTTGGGGCAAGTACAGAAACACGCATTTTATTTGCAAAAACAGGGCTCTTAAATCTGCTTTACCTTGATATTCAGGGTTTGAATGCGATAGGCAATCTGTCTTGGGGTCATGCCCAGCAGGCGGGCGGCTTTGGCTTGTACCCAGCCGGCCTGTTCCAAAGCGGCAATGACTCTTTCCCGTTCATCCAGGCTTTCGTCCATCAGGTCGATGGAGCCGCCATGCGAGCCGGTGACCTGTTCTTCAATACCGGTCAGCAACACCTGGTCACGGTCGATCACTCCGTCATAGGACATGACCGCCGCTCTTTCCAGGCAGTTTTCCAGTTCGCGCACATTGCCCGGCCAGCTGTGATGCATCAGCACCCGCAAGGCGTTATCCGTGATGCTCAGTTCCCGATCCTGGGCACGGGCAATCTTCTGCAGCAGAAAGTTGGCAATATCCGGCACATCTTCCAGGCGATCGCGCAGGGTCGGCATCACGATGGGCATGACATTGAGGCGATAATACAAGTCCTCACGAAAATGCCCTGCTTCCACATCCGTTTCCAGATCCCTGTGAGTAGCTGCCACCACGCGCACATTGAGTTTGATGGTACGGCTGCCCCCGACTCTTTCCAGTTCGCCTTCCTGCAGCACCCGCAACAGCTTGGCCTGAAAAGCCGGGGAGACCTCGCCCACTTCATCCAGAAACAGGGTGCCTTTATCGGCCTGCTCAAAACGCCCCTGGCGCTGACTGATGGCTCCGGTGAAAGCGCCTTTTTCATGCCCGAAAAGTTCCGATTCCAGCAGATTTTCCGGCAGGGCGGCACAGTTGAGTTTGACGAAAGGCCCGCGTGCTCTCGGCGAATTGTAGTGAATAGCACTGGCGATCAGTTCCTTCCCGGTGCCTGTTTCGCCCCGAATCAAAACGGTGGTGTTCCATTTGGCCACCTGACGCACCTGCTCAAAAACCTGACGCATGGCAAAGGAGCGTCCGATGATATTGTCAAATCCAAACTGTCCACGCACCGTTCGCTTGAGCTGATCGCGTTCATCCTTCAGGGCGCGTTTTTCACTTTCCACTTCCCAGGACAGGCGCACGGTTTGTCCGATCAGGTTGGCGACCATTTCCAGAAAACGGGCTCTTTCACCCAACAGCTCTTTCTGGGAACTGCTGGGCTGGGCGGCAAACACCCCCAGCACTTCACTGCCACTGCGAATGGGCACACCAATAAAGGGACGCTCAGGATCATAAATACCCAGCCGACCCAGGAAGCGGGCATCTTCGGTAATGCGGTTGAGCACCAGGCTTTCGCCCTGACGCAAGACTTCTCCGACGATGCCTTCACCTGATTGATAGCTGACATCACCGGCGGTCAGTTCCGGCATACCTCTGAGTGCATAAACCACCAGTTCATCGCGCTCTGGCGGCACCAGACCAACCAGGCCTCTTTCCAGGCCCACTCGCTGATCCAGTACTTCCAGGACACTGCTCAAGGTGGCCTGCAAATTCAGTGAGCGGGACAGAACCTGGCTCACCTGAAACAGGGTTTCCAGTTCACCCACCAGAATGGCTTGCAACATTTCCGGGGCCAGGCGATCACTGGCTTCCGGGGTCTCGTGTTTTGTGGGGGGAGGTTCAGAATTATACATAAGGGAGTTGCACCTTAATTCGACAACCAGAAGTGAATTCAGGATCGACTTCCAGCAAACCCTGGTGGCTGTTGACGATTTCCTGGGCCAAAGTCAGGCCCATACCCAGATGTTTGTCACTTTGCTGACGGGTGGTGAAAAAGGGCTCAAAGACCCTGAGTTGGTCACTGGGGGGAATCCCAGGACCGCTGTCCTGTAGGGTTACTTCCACAAATTCCTTATAGCTGCGGGTTGTGATCTGCAGTTCACGTTGATCACTGCGGCTGGCTTGCATGGCATCCAGAGCATTGTCCAGAAGCTGTTTGAAGAGGGTTGCCAGGCTGGTGGGTTTGGCCTGGATTCTGGGCAGGTCGCTTTCGGGTTGCCAGTCAACGGTGACCCCGGCAGCCAGCAGGCGGGGTGTCAGCAAACTCAGGCTGCTTTGTAAAAGCTGATTGAGGTTTACCACCTGGTTTTCTTCCCGGATATCACCGGGCAGACAGCGGGTCAATTGATTCACTGTCTCCTGACCGGCTGCCTGAACTTCACCCAGCAAACTGAGCAGCTCTTCGGAACCGGGCTGTTCACGGCGACTGACCAGACGCGCAGCGGCGTTAATCAGGTTCAGGGGGCGCTCCAGTTGATAAATAGCACCGGAAAGGGTTTCCCTGACGCTCTGCAGTCTTTCCTGTTCAGACAGCAGAGCCTGCAAACTGGTCAGCTGCAGTTGTTTCTGCTGCTGCTTGAGGTGACTGATGTCCTGCAGAGTCAACAGGAGGTAACGGGTAAAGCTTTTCTGATAAAAGGCATCGGCACTGGTGTCTTTTTCCTCAATGACTTCACCCGAGCAGCTGAACCAGAGTTCAGGGTCATGATGACCGGAGAGCCTGACTTCAAGGGGAGCAAAGCTCCGATTCAATAAAACATCATCCTGAAACAGATCCGGCCACTGCGCCTTGAGGGCCACACACAGCTCAGGCAAAGGTGGATAACCCAGGTTTTTTTCCAGTTCTTTATAACTGCGGTTGCTCATGACCGGTTGCAGATCAGCCTGAACCATGACCATGGCGGCCTGGGTGGAATCCAGGGCCCGTTCAATCAGGGCCTGCTGGTTCACCACCTGATGCTCCAGCTGATGCATTTCCGTCACATCCCTTTGCATGCCCAGATAATGCGTGGTTTCACCCTGGGCATTCAATACGGGGGTAATCGTCAGATCCGCCAGATAACGGCTACCGTCCTTGCGCCGGTTCACCAGCAAACCACTCCAGGGCTGCTTTCTCTGCAACTGACCCCAGAGGCTTTCATAAACAATTTTGGGGGTCACTTTGTAGGAGAGAATCGACTGGTTTTTACCCAGCAACTCTTGCTGGGAATAACCCGTGACCCGTGAAAAGCTAGGGTTGGAATAGACAATGCGCGCTCGGGTATCCGTGATGGAAATGGCAACAGCGGCCTGCTCCACAGCCAGGCGAAAGACCTCGGGTGGCAGTTGTTCAAAAGCTGCTTTGAAACTCAAAGCGGTGGAAAGGTCTTTGGATTCACACATACTCAATCACTCCCCCTGATGCGGATGCGAACGGCCTGTCGCAGAGATATCCGGTTCACTGCAATATGTATACCAGCCGTAGACCCCACGGCTTGCCTACCTATCCTCGGCCTGTGGCTTGTCAGCTTCGCGACAAAACTGCCCCTGTTTGTCGCTCCCGTACAGAAAAAAGACCACTTTGCACCGCAAAAAGGCGCTTGAGAGCCATGGCACACTCCTTGCTCCAGTCCAGGCAAAAGCCATTTTCAGGGCGTTTACTCGGAGAAGCTCATGTCAGACTACTTATTACTGTTGGTGTCCACAGCTCTGGTCAACAACGTCATCCTGATCAAGTTTCTGGGGCTCTGCCCCTTGATGGGTGTCTCCACCAAAATGGATGGTGCTCTGGGCATGGGGATGGCCACCACCTTTGTATTGACGCTGGCGTCGGCAGCCAGTTGGATGCTGGAAAACTGGCTTCTGTTACCACTGGGGCTGGAATTTCTGCGCATTCTCTCTTTTATTCTGGTGATTGCCACCGTGGTGCAGTTCACGGAAATGCTGATTCGCAAGATGAGCCCGCCGCTTTACCAGATTCTGGGTATCTACCTGCCCCTGATCACCACCAACTGTGCCGTACTGGGTGTGGCTCTGCTCAATATCCAGGGAGGCCACAGTTTTATTGAAAGCCTGATGTTCGGCTTGGGTTCCGCTCTGGGTTTCACTCTGGTGCTGGTTATTTTTGCCGGGTTGCGTGAGCGTCTGGCCGTACTTCAGGTTCCTGCACTTTATCAGGGTGCGCCCATCGCCTTTATTGTTGCCGGGCTTTTATCCGTGGCCTTTATGGGCTTCGCCGGTCTGGCATAACTTACAAGGTTAAGGAGAAGCACAATGCTGATCACTATTTTACCCCTGGCCGGACTGGGCACTCTTTTGGGTTTTCTGCTCGGCGTGGCCTCCAGGGTACTGCATGTTGAACGCAGCAATGTGGCCGTGGAAATAGAAGAGCTTCTACCCGGTACCCAATGCGGCCAATGCGGTAACCCCAGCTGTGGTGCGGCGGCTGAAGCGGTTGCCGAGGGTCAGTTGCCTCCCACTTTCTGTCCACCGGGTGGTCGTGCTGTGGCAGAAGCCATTGCCGCCAAACTGGGTGTTTCCGTGGATCTTTCCGGCCTTTGTGATGAAGGCCCCAAACTGGCCACCATCAATGAAGAGCTATGCATCGGCTGCACCCGTTGTTACAAGGCCTGCCCCACGGACGCCATTCTGGGAGCCGCCAAGCAGATGCACGTGGTTTTTGCCGAAGCCTGTACGGCCTGCGGTCAATGCGAAGACGTCTGCCCGACAGAATGCATCCGTCTGGAAGCCGTTAAACCCAGCCTGCAGACCTGGGCCTGGAGCCAACCGGACCTGTAATTTGCCATCCGATACCTGGAGTTGCTGCCATGTTCAAGAAAAAACTGCGTGGAGGGGTGCATCCCTCAACCCACAAGGAACTGAGTAACACCGCAAAAATACGTCGTTTCCCACTCAGTGATCGCCTTTATGTCTCCATGCAGCAGCATCTGGGTGCTCCTGCAACACCTGTCGTCAAGGTCGGCCAAACAGTCGGCAAGGGACAGCTACTGGGTGCCAGTCAGGGAGCCATCTCTGCCCCCGTGCATGCGCCCACTTCCGGAAAAATCACCGCGATTGCCGAACACACTGCACCTCATCCCTCAGGTCTGCCGGTTCTGGCCGTCACTCTGGAACCGGATGGCCGTGACCAATGGGAAGAAAACCCGCCAGTGGTTGATCCTTTCAAACTGGCTCCCGAGGAAATCTGTACCCGAGTGGGGGCTGCCGGAATTGTGGGTCTGGGAGGAGCCACCTTCCCTGCTGCCGTCAAACTGGGCAACAGCCTGAAAACCGGGGTGGAAACCCTGATTCTCAATGGGGGGGAGTGTGAGCCTTATCTGACTTGTGATGATCGCCTGATGCGTGAACATTCTGCGGCAATCATTCAGGGAGCCCTGCTGATGCAGCAGGCCGTACAGGCCAAAAATGTAATCATCGGTATTGAAGACAACAAGCCCGAAGCCCTGGAAAAAATGCTTCATGCTGCCGCTGGTTCCGGCATTCAGGTGGCTTCTGTACCCAGCCGTTATCCCATGGGTTCGGAAAAGCAACTGGTACAACAGCTGACGGGCAAAGAAATCCCCGCACGCAGCCGGGCTGCTGACAGTGGCCTGGTGGTGCACAACGTGGCCACTGCACGGGCGGTATATCAGGCCCTGTTTGAAAATCGTCCTTTGATTTCGCGCATCGTGACTTTGAGTGGCCAGGCCCTGACTCACCAGGGTAACTGGGAGGTGCCCCTGGGCACCCTGGCCAGCCAGTTGATCAACTATGCCAGTGGTTTTGATGCCACCCCGGCACGCCTGATTATGGGTGGCCCCATGATGGGCATCCAGCTACCGGATCTGCATGTCCCCGTGATCAAGGGCACCAGCGGCATCCTGGCCTTGACCAGCGATGAGATCAATACCCGTGAACCCGAACCCTGTGTGCGCTGTGCCAGCTGTGTACGCGCCTGTCCCATGGGGCTTTTACCCCTGGAAATGGCCGCCAGTATTCGCGCCGGTGACCTGGAGGCAGCCAGCAAACTGGGACTGGGTGACTGTGTTGGCTGTGGTGCCTGCAGTTACATCTGCCCGGCTTCCCTGCCACTGGTTCACCTCTTCAACTATGCCAAGGGTGAACTGGCCCAGAGTCATCGCGATGCTGAAAAACGTGAACGCACAAAAATTCTTGCCCGGCGCCGGGAAGAGCGCCTGGAACGCCAGGCCCGTGAGAAGGAAGCCCTGATGGCGGCCCGACGTGCCGCTGCCGCCAAGAAAGCCGCCGCCGAGGAGAGTTCATCATGAGCCTGCCAGTGCATGGGCCTCATGCCCATTCCAGCAATCAACTGGCAGCCATGATGCTGCAGGTGATGCTGGCACTCACCCCTGCCACTCTCTATGCCTTCTGGCTTTACGGCTGGCCGGCTTTCAATGTCTGGGTTTTAAGCCTGTTCAGTGCTCTCTTCTGGGAAGCTCTTTTTCTGAAGTTTTTTGCCAAGCCGGTCACCTCGCATCTCAAAGATGGTTCGGCTCTGGTCACCGCCTGGATACTGGCACTTTGTCTGCCACCCTGGGCACCCTGGTGGCTGGTGCTTGTCGGCACTTTTCTGGCTGTGGCCATGATCAAGCAGATCTTCGGTGGTCTGGGCCAGAATGTTTTCAACCCGGCCATGGCCGCCAGGGTCATGCTACTGATCGCCTTCCCGGTGGAAATGACCACCTGGATCAACCCTGAAGCGGTCACTCACCAAGCCCCGGATTTCATGAACGGACTAGCAATCACTTTTGGTTCAGTCAGCGTCAGCGATGCTTTTACCGGAGCGACCCTACTGGATGAAATCAAAAACCAAACAGCCCAGGGCAAACTCCTGAGCGATACCCTGATCCATCAGGACTATCAAATCTCAGCTACCCTGAGCGGACACCAGATCGGTAGCCTGGGGGAAACCAGTGCCCTGCTGTTACTGCTGGGTGGAGTCTACCTACTGTGGAAGGGCATCATCACCTGGCAGGCTCCGGTGGGCCTGCTGCTGGGCATGGCACTGCCCGCTTTTCTGCTTCACCTTTTTCAACCCGAAGCCTATCCGGGAGCGGGGTTTCATCTTCTCACCGGAGGTTCTTTTCTGGCCGCATTTTTCATCGTCACCGACCCGGTCACGGCACCCACCACCGCCACAGGTCGGCTGGCCTTTGGTCTGGGCTGTGGCCTCTTGGCCTGGCTGATCCGCAGCTTCGGCAACTACCCCGAAGGCCTGGCTTTTGCAGTGATGCTGATGAATGCTGCAGTTCCTGTGATCGATCGTTATTTTAAACCACGGATTTACGGACGCACCAGCAAGGGTGACCCGCTACCCAAAAACCGGGGGGATGCCTCATGACTTTGAACGCCATCAAAAACCGCCTGGACTATCAGGGTGCCCTTCTGGGCCTGGTTGTTCTCGCCACCTGTGCGGCCCTGGCTTTTGCCTACCAACTGACTCGTGAGCCTATCCGCGCTGCTCTGGAAAACGACCTGCTGCAAAACTTTTCCCAGGTGATTGATGACTCCCTGTATGACAATGACCTGCTGACCAGCAAGGCGGAAATCGAACGCAACGGCAAGCCTCTGACCTGGTATCAGGCCCGCAAGGAAGGCGAAGTGACGGCAGTGATCTTCCCGATTACCGCCGTGGGCTATGCAGGCAATATTGAAATGCTGCTGGCCATCAAAGCCAATGGCGAGATTTCCGGTGTCAGGGTATTGGTTCACAGGGAAACACCGGGGCTGGGTGACAAAATAGAAGTAAGCCGTGATCCCTGGATCACCGGTTTTTCCGGCAAATCCCTGGACAACCCCCAGCCGGAAAACTGGGGCGTGAAAAAAGATGGCGGTGAATTTGACCAGTTCACCGGAGCCACCATCACTCCCCGAGCCATCGTTCGCGAAATCCACCGCAGCTTGGAATTTTTTGCCGCCAACCGGGACACCTTTCTGGAGGTTCAAGATGACTGATTATCAACGCCTGGCCAAAGAGGGCCTCTGGAGCAACAACATGGTATTTGCCCAGTTGCTGGCCCTCTGTCCGGTAATGGCCGTTACCAGCACCGCCACCAATGGTCTGGGTATGGGCCTGGCCACTCTGTTTGTGTTAGTGGGTGCCAACTTGATTATTTCCAGCATCCGGCACTTCATCAGCCAGGCAGTGCGCATTCCGGTGTACATCGTCATTATTGCCACTCTGGTGACCCTGACCGACATGCTGATCAATGCCTTTGCCTATGAACTCTACAAGGTGTTGGGTCTGTTTATTGCCCTGATCGTGGTCAACTGCGCCATCCTCGGACGCGCCGAAGCCTTTGCTTCCAGAAACACCGTCTGGGACTCCTTTGTGGATTCAGTGCTCATGGGCATCGGCCTGACCTGGGCACTGGTGGTCATCGGCGGTTTCCGGGAAATCCTCGGCAGCGGCACCCTCTTTGCCAACGCCGACCTGCTGCTGGGCGATGCCTTCGGCTTTCTGGAAGTCACCCTGATCCCGGATTACCGAGGCTTTCTGATCCTCATCCTGCCACCGGGTGGTTTCATCGCCGTCGGCTTCCTGCTGGTCGCCAAACGCTGGATCGACCGGCGCCTGAGCAAAGACAACAAGCTTCCACAGGAATCCGCCGGGTGCACAGTGGAAGGGCATGGTTAAGACTCAGGCCCTTTCGTGCAGGCATTGCTTTGTCAGGGTGCTTAAAAAGCACTCTTGTTAATAGAAACAGGGGGCAGGTTTGCCTGGTTCAGGCTGTCTGCAACAGGAGGTTGCGGTCAGAGCTTACATGGATGTATTCACGCGTCCTGAACAGGCAATAACTGCACCCTTATATATGAGAGATTGAAAAGGAGAACTTCCAAAATGCAAATCAGTATCGCCTACTCCAACAACCAGGGTGAGCAAGCCTGGATCGAACTGGAAGTCGCTGACAAAAGCACGGTCGAAGAAGCCATTCAGGCTTCAGGCTTTCTCAGTCGCTTTCCGCAGATTGATCTGGAAACCCAGAAGATCGGCATCTTCGGCAAGCTGGTCAAAACCAGCCAGGTGCTGGAAGAATTTGACCGGGTGGAGATTTACCGCCCCATCACTGCCGATCCGAAAACCGTACCCAGGCGTGCAGCAGAAAAAGAAAAGGAGTGAAAACTCACTCCTTTTCCAGGCACTCTATGAAAATTTGTTTAGAGGGTATAAGGCTGATGCAGCCAACCACGAACCAGGGCAGCCTGAAGGTCGGAAATATAGCGGTAGCCTTCCTGCCAGTCTTCCAGTAAACGAGCCGCCAGATCCCGTGGCACCAGGTTGCCGGCAACCATCCCGAAATACCAGGCTCCGTTATATCCCGCCGTTTTGTCATAGGCCCGCAGCTGGGCAGCCAGCTCCAAAGCATCTGTATGCAGGTTCCAGGGCAGGGTTTTCAGTTGTTTGGCCTTGATGGCATGGGGTTGCATACGCAGCTGGGTAACACCATAACGGGTCAGGGATTCATGACGCTGGAAAAACCAGTGCGAGTGAAAGGCTTGAGTGCGGCCTGGGGCTTGCTGCCATTCTTCAAGAAAACGTTCAATCAAAGGAGCATTAGTGGCATTCTGAACCGCTTGGCGCAGGTTGATGAGACGTCCCAGTCGATAGAAGGGTGCTCCCATGGCCTGGGCATCCAGAGCGGCGGGTTGCAGAGGCTCCAGCAGGTCGGCGATATCTTCAGGTTCCGGCCCCTGCTCATTCAGCAGGCGTCTGTCCAGGACTTCCTGCAGCTCTTCGATTTCCAGTTGCCAGCAGGAAAGGGGCTGCTTGCCATAGCTGGCCGTAAAAAAGTGGGTGGCTCCATTGAAGCGGGTCACCTGGGGCTGAATGACTTCCAGATCCACCAGGAGCTGAGCAAAATCTTCAACCTTTTCCTGAACCTGATTGAGCCAGGCTTCCAGGTCATGGCTGAGCAACTGACCACTGAAACTCAGCACACCACCGGGTCGATACCAACCCGAGCGAGTCAGCTGGTGCTTGAACTCCACTTCCGGCCAGGCTTGCTGCAGATAGGACATCAAGGGGGCATGGTGAGGTCGGGGCTTGACCAGGCTGATACCTTCGGCCAGCTTCTCCAAATCCGGTGAGTCAGCAGTTACTAACTGGGCATTGCGGGTCATCAGGGCCATAATCAGTCCTCGTCGTCATCATCGTGAAGGGCCAGCACGACTCCACAAGCCGTATCCAGATCATTGCTCAGGGTGGCGCATTCCTGGGTCGCATCCACCAGGTAAAGATCAAACCCCTGGCCCTGATAAACGGGTTTGGCCATGCCGGGAATATCATCGTCCATACAGATGGTCAGTTTGCCTTCACTAAAACCTTCATTCAGGCGTTCATCCCGCTGGTTTTCCGGTGTGGCTTCTATTTCTCGGGCCAGTTGATTCAAGCCTTCTGCAGTTATCATTCTTCGGTCTCCCCGGAAAAACGTCGACTGACGGAGCTTTCGGTTCCTAGCACTCGGGCCAGCCAGGGCGGTGGATTGCCCAGATTGCCCTGCAGTTTTTCCAGAGCTTCACGGGCAAGGCCGGGGGTGGGGAATTTGATGGGGTGAATACCGGCACGCACCACCTTGGCAGCGGCTGGGCCGCCAATGGATTGCACATAGAGAAGCTGGCTGCCATTCAGCAGTTGGGCACGTTTTTCATTGCGCTCACTGCCGGTATTTAAGTGCGCTGCTTCGCGAACCTCCTGAAGATAGATGCCGTCCTGGCTGACCTGATAAATCAGAAAGCGCAGGCAGGAACCAAAATGACCATCCAGCATTTCCCCGTTATTGGAGGCCACAGCAACCTGCAGGCTGGGTTTATTCTGCATGGCTGTCGGAGGTTGTTCAGGTTGAGGGGCGGGCTCCAGGCTGTCCTGTTCGCCCCAGAGATAGCGCAGTGCGGCCTGCATGCTGGCGTGGTTGTAGTTTTCCGGCAGGAGGCCATCCTGTCCGCTCAGCAGGTTGTTGAGGTCTTCAACGGTCAGGCTTTGCAGTTTTTTTTCGTTGATGGGCAGACCCAGGTGGGAACCCAGGGCAAGAATAAAGTTTTCAGGGTCGTCTTCGGAGAGGGCTCGGGCTGCATTGGAAAGCCGCTGGGCTGCAACCTTGCTGATACTAGACATGATCTTCACCTTGCAAATGGCTGCTGGAAGAAAAAGTGGGCCTCTTTAGCGAAGGCCCACCAGAGAGTTGCTGTCAGGCAGCCTGGGAGATGCAGTCAACGGGGCAGACAGGCACGCAGCGTGGCTCGCCTTCATCAACGCATTCATCACAGGTTTTGGGGTTGATGGCATAAACGCCGTTTTTGGGAGTGATGGAGACCGTGGGGCATTCCACTTCACAGTCACCGCAAGCAGTACAGACATCGGGATCGATTTTCATAGCCATGGTTAGGTTCTCCAAGATAAACAGATTACAGGCCACCAACACTAGTCCATTCGCCGAGCACGCAAGGACTTGGGAAGCTTCGGCTGCTCCATGGGGTCGATGTAGTAGCTTTGGCCGCTGGCCAGTTTCAGCTCTCCGCCCCATTTGTCGGCCTCGGTGAATTCCAGCGACTGGACTTTTTCTTCCAGATCCTTTTTCGGCATATAGAAGGTCAAGCCTCCGTCCAGTGCCTGGCTGATGATGATATTGGCCATAAGGTGCTCCTGTTGGCTCAAGTAATAGACTTTTCACTTGCAGTAACCACCTGTCTTTTCCGTCAGTTTGTCCAGTCCCGGACAAAATTCCGGCGCTGCGCCATCCCTGGCTACGCTCTCCGACAGGCTGCTTACTGCCTGATCTCTCGCGAGCTGAATAATTCAAGGAGACTCCGAAGAGTCTCCCGAATGACTTTAGCGAACCAGGTCGTAGTTAAAGTCAGTTTGTGCCATCAGGCGGGTATCATCATCCAGGCGTTCCAGCACTGCGTTCACCAGGGTGGTCAGCATTTGCATACCACCTTCATAACCCAGGGTGGTGGCGCGGTGCATGTGGTGACGGTCAAAGATGGGGAAGCCGATGCGGATCAGGGGCACTTCATATTCCTTGCCCTTGTGCAGGGTGTCCCGCTGGATGAATTTGCCGTAGGAGTTACCGATCATGAAGTCCGGCTTTTCGGTGAACATCAACGAGCGGAAGTGCCAGAGGTCATGGCGTGAATAAAGTTTGGTTTCGTTATTCACTGGGCCAGAGGCTTCCAGCATTTTCTTCATTTTCTTTTCCCAACGCTTGCTGCTACCACTCTGGCAGAGAACGTGGGTCGGCTCGGCACCCAGCTCCAGCAGGAATTTGGTCAGGCCGTAGGTGAAGTCAGGATCACCGTAGAGCGCAAATTTCTTGCCGTGCAGCCAGGTGTGGGAGTCGGTCATCATGTCGACCAGACGACCACGCTCTTTGGCCAAAGAGTCAGCAATGGGCTTGCCGGAAATGCGCGAGACTTCCATCAGGAAGGCATCAGTGAATTCCAGACCCATGGGAATGTTGATGTCAGGAACTTCATGCTTCCAGGTGCCAGTCACCAATTTCTTGGTTTTCACCAGTTGCTGGGGCTGCAGCAGGATGGTGTCCAGAGCGTTAGGCGCATCCTTGATTTCATCCAGTGGAGTGCCGCCTTCGTACATGCGGTATTCACCATCAGCAGGCGTATCCAAGACTTCAGAAGGATCAGACAGGAGGCTGTATTCAACACCCATGTCTTCCATCATGCGGCGGATAACCCGGTAGTTGCCCAGGTAGGTTTCAAAACCTGGTACCAGGTTGATTTTGCCGTTGCTGCCGACCTTCTTGTCTTCCATGTAGTTAAGGGTGAAGTAGCGACCAATGCCCTCGAACATGTTGTCCCAACCGGTGATGTGCGAACCGACGAAGGAAGGTGTGTGGGCAAAGGGGGTTGGGAAGTCCTGCTCGACCGCACCTTCATTTTTGGCATTGCCGATAAAGGCATTCAGGTCATCCCCGATGACTTCGGCCATGCAGGTGG
The DNA here is from genome assembly GCF_044810985.1 of Marinospirillum sp. Taxonomy (GTDB): domain Bacteria; phylum Pseudomonadota; class Gammaproteobacteria; order Pseudomonadales; family Halomonadaceae; genus Marinospirillum. Next base: position 3,042,083 of record NZ_CP085242.1, on the reverse strand, counting down.
TGGAAACCGCTATCATTTCTGGCTTGTAGAGTGCCTTGGCATTTTCCAGACCAGCCACCATGTTTTTCTGACCACCGAATACCGCAGCATCTTCAGTCATGGAGTCGGAGACACAGGCGACCGGCTCCTTGAAGTGGCGGTTGAAGTAGGTGCGGAAGTAGGCCACACAGCCTTGTGAACCGTGCACATAAGGCAGGGTCTTTTCAAAACCCAGAGCACAGAGAACGGCACCCAGTGGCTGGCAGGCCTTGGCTGGGTTGACGGTCAGGGCTTCACGCTGGAAGTTGAGATCCTGATACTCCTGGGAAGTCGTCCACAGGAAGGTTTCATCAACCTTGTCCTTGGCGTGACCTTTTTCATAGTCTGATTTCTTGCGAGTCAGTACATCCTGATATTCGTCTTCACGAAATAAAGGATAGCTTTGTTTGATATCGTCTACGTTTTGCATGACCTTCTCCTAGCCCGGCCGCTAATCTGCGAACGCGGGCTCAAGGTAAATAGTTAAATTAGGCAACAGCCTTGCTGTCTGCTTCATCAGAAGCTTTCCAGGGGGGCGTCATCTGACTCCAGCAGGGGTTATTCAAGGTCATGTCCATATCCTTGGCGAAGATGGCGAAACCATCGTAGCCATGGTAAGGACCGGAATAATCCCAGGAGTGCATCTGACGGAAAGGCACACCCATTTTCTGGAAGATGTACTTTTCCTTGACCCCGGAACCCACTAGGTCAGGCTTAACGCGCTTGACGAATTCTTCAAACTCAAAGCCAGTGACATCGTCGTAAATCAAGGTGGCGTTTTTAACGTCTTCGTTGGTGCGCTCGTAGTCGTCTTTATGACCGAATTCATAGCCAGTACCCACCACTTCCATACCCAGGTCTTCATAGGCACCAATGACGTGACGAGGACGCAGACCGCCGACGTAAAGCATGACTTTTTTGCCTTCCAGGCGGGGTTTGTACTTGTCGATAACGGCTTGCATCATGGGCTGGTACTTGGCGATCACTTTTTCAGCACCCTCTTTGATGCTGTCATCAAAGTAGGAAGCAATCTTGCGCAGGCTTTCGGCAATCTTGGTGGGGCCGAAGAAGTTATATTCCACCCAGGGAATACCGTACTTCTCTTCCATGTGGCGCGAGATGTAGTTCATGGAACGGTAGCAGTGCAGCAGGTTCAGCTTCACTTTCGGGGTTTGTTCCATTTCCGCCAGGGTGCCGTCACCGGACCACTGGGCCACCACGCGCAGGCCCATTTCTTCCAGCAGAATGCGTGAAGACCAGGCATCACCACCGATGTTGTAGTCACCCAGAATGGCAACGTCATACTGACCTGGCTCAACACCATTGCCGCCGCCTTCACGATCAAAAACATGATCACGGATGGCATCGTTGGCAATGTGGTGACCCAGTGACTGGGATACACCGCGGAAACCTTCACAGCGCACAGGAATAACCGGCTTGCCGATTTCCTTGCTGCTGGATTTGGAAACCGCTTCGATGTCATCACCGATCAGACCGATCGGACACTCGGATTGAACACTGACACCGCGGTTGAGAGGGAAGAGCTGATCGATTTCACCAATCAGTTTGGACAGTTTTTTATCACCACCGAAGACGATGTCTTTTTCCTGAAAGTCGGAAGTGAAATTCATGGTACCGAAGCTGTCCACGCCCGTGGTGCCAACATAATAGTTGCGACGACCGGCACGCGAATACTGACCACAACCCACGGGGCCATGCGAGACGTGAATCATGTCCTTGATCGGCCCCCAAACCACACCCTTGGAACCGGCATAGGCACAACCACGTATGGTCATCACGCCCGGCAGGGATTTACGGTTGGAGGTGACGCATTTCTGTGATTCTTCATTGCCCGAAGCATCATTGACGGCCAGGTGCTTGGCACGATCTTCTTTGGCCTTCTCAGGATAAACTTCAAGAACTTCCTGAATCAGCGCCTGGGCTTCATCTTTACTTAACTTACTCATACTCTTTTCCTCCAGCGTTGCCTGCCCATCCGCAGGCACGCCTAAGAATCAATATTGAGAGGCTGCTTATTAGGCAACAACTTCATCCGCTTTTTTACCGATAATGGTTTCGTCATCTTCTTCCAGGATGCCGAATTCCATCAGCAGCTCTTCCAGCTGATCCATTTCCAGCGGAGTGGGAACCACAAAGTTTTTGTTGTCCACCAGCTTCTGTGCCAGAGCACGATACTCATTGGACTGGTTGGCCTTGGGGTCGTATTCGATGCAGGTCATGCGACGAATTTCCGCGTGCTGTACAACATTGTCGCGGGGTACGAAGTGAATCATGGTGGTGCCCAGACGGCTGGCCAGAGCTTCAATCAGTTCATCTTCACGGTCAGTGTTGCGGCTGTTGCAGATCAGACCGGCCAGACGCACACTGCCTGAGCTGGCATACTTCACGATGCCCTTGGCAATGTTGTTGGCAGCAAACATCGCCATCATTTCCCCGGAGACCACGATGTAGATTTCCTGAGCCTTGTTTTCACGAATGGGCATGGCAAAACCACCACAAACCACGTCACCCAGTACGTCATAGAAAACAAAGTCCAGTTCTTCATCGTAAGCGCCTTCTTCTTCCAGGAAGTTGATCGCCGTGATAACACCGCGACCGGCACAACCGACACCGGGTTCAGGGCCACCGGATTCAACGCATTTAATATCGCCATAGCCCACTGCCATGACATCTTCCAGCTCCAGGTCTTCAACTGAACCGGCTTCGGCAGCCAGGTGCATAACCGTAGTCTGGGCTTTGGAGTGCAAAATAAGGCGAGTGGAGTCAGCTTTGGGGTCACAGCCCACGATCATGACCTTCTTGCCCATTTCAGCCAGTGCAGCCACCAGGTTCTGAGTCGTGGTTGACTTGCCGATACCGCCTTTACCGTAAATAGCAGCTTGACGTAGTGCCATTGTCTTTCTCCTCATAGGTACACAAATTTAGGTACTAGTGACGAAGCTATCTCCGCCGCTGCTTAGGTAATCGCAAGGCACGTGCCAGCCTGCCAATAAAATACAAGCTATTGTTTTTTATATAAATTACAAATAACCACTCTTTTTGTAGGGAAGTATAGGAGACGACAAAACTTTTTTACTTGTCGCACTGACGACAACAAAGAGCCATGGCATGGGAATTGCTCAGACTTCTGCAACCTTATGACCCGACTCAGGAGTAGAACCATGACCCAGCTTTTACCGAAAAGCCTGTTAGATGCCCTGGAAGCAGGCCGCTGTGTACCGGTTCTGGGGCACCAGGCCCTGGAAGGCATCACGGACACCCAGGGCAATGCCATGCCTGCGGACAGTGACAGCCTGATTATTGCCATGAATAATGGCCGCCCCATGGCCCCCAAGCTGATGTATGAGTTTCCCAGGGCGGCCATGAACATTGAACTGAAGCGCGGGCGCAAAGCCGTCACCCGCTTTCTGGACACCACCTACAGAGACACGCAATGGAGTGCTTCAAGCTTTCACCAGCAGTTGGCCGGAGCCGGCTTTGATTATCTGATCGACCTCAACCGGGACACCCAGCTCCAGAATTTCTGGAGCCGGACACCGCATCTGCTGGTGGTGGGTGTGGCACGGATTGGCGGCGGCACTGAGCGCTACCGGCTTTTTCAACATGATGGTGAGGCTTATTATCCAGTGACCCTGGAAACGGTTGATTCCAGTCTGCCGATTCTTTTCAAACCCGTGGGCACCCCTGTTCCGGAATCACTTTATATTGCCTCGGATGCGGACTATGTCGACTATCTGACCGAACTGATGGGTGGCTTTGGCATGCCGCCTTTTCTCAAGCAAAAGCGCAAGGGCTGCCAATACCTGTTGCTGGGTTTGAAACTGGATCGGGATACACCCAGAATGTTGATTAATGACATTGTTTACGATGCCGGTCATCCGGCAGGATGGGCCTGTATCCAGGATCCCACACCCAAAGAAGCCCGATTTCTAGAACGCCAGGGTTTTGAAGTACTCAACCTGAGCCATCAAGACTGCCTAAATGCTGTATTAACCGAGGTCAATGCCCATGCCTGATATCACGCCCACTCTGAGACTGCAGCACTATGATTTACCAGCCATGGACAAGGCACATCATTTGTTTACCGCTTTGCTGGGAGCCCTGCCACTGGTTTCCAAAACAGCGCTACCCTGCCTGCTCAACAATCTGGTGATGCATGCACGTGATCACTTTGATCAGGAAGAGCGCTTTATGCTGGCCACCCAGTACTCCGGCTATGATGCCCACCGCAGCCAGCATCAACAGTTGCTTTCACTCTTGACGCATCAGCAACAGCAGCTTGAGCTGGGTATGGAGCTGAACCCTCTGGATCTGCATGTACAGCTTTGCAGTTGGCAGGATGAACACCAGCAAAGCTGGGACGACCCTCTGGCCCACCATCTTCGCCATACCACCTGCTGGAAAACACCCCTGCAGACCAGCCAGGTTGCCTGACCCCTTTTTTGTCGGGTTTGTTGCAAAAACCCCAGCAAACCCGACAAAAAGTGTTCTTAACAACAAACCTGATTCCTTCTACTTTGCGTACCCGCCTTGCAAAACCTGCCATCCAACACATCCGGTTCTCTGGTATAAATCTTGCGCCAGGACTTCCAGCTGTCCTGCTCGGGGACAGCCCACTCCCTAACCGATGAGGAAGAGAACCCATGGCAAAAGTAACTTTCAAAAGCAGCCTGCATCAGGACAAAACCACCTATGCCGTTGCTGGCAGCCACAAACAAACCATCCTGCAAATGGCCAAGGAAAACCACATACCCATAGATTTTGGTTGTCAAAATGGTGAATGCGGCACCTGCCTGGTCGAAGTCACCACTCTGGACAAATCCCGTCCCATGGGTGGCCCCCTGAATCCCCGTGAAACCGCTGTTCTCAAGGAAATGGGCAAGATCAACGATGCCCAGGTCGAAAAAATGCTGGTGGATGATATTCCGCCATCCCCCTGGCGCCTGGCCTGCCAGATGATTTTGCGCGATGAAGATGTTCTCGTGGAATATCCCAGTGAATAGTGGATAAACGGCTTGACCAGACCGCACCCCTGGAGAGGGTGCGGTTTTCTGTTTGGCACCACAATTGCACGAGTGACTGGCAAATGTTTTACTGAGCCAAATGGAGCCCTACCATGTTCAGAGCCATCAGCTGCTTCCTTCTTATTCTGCTACTGCCCGCATTAGCCTGGGGTGAACTGCGTGTGGCAGTCGCTTCCAATTTTCTGGGTACTTTGAATGAATTAGCGCCCCTTTATGAAGCAGATTCCGGCCAGACACTGCGAATCAGCTCAGGTTCCACCGGGCGACACTATGCCCAGATCGTCAATGGAGCTCCTTTTGATGTTTTTCTGGCTGCCGACAAGGCCCGGCCGCAGCGGTTGGTGGATGAAGGTCTGGCCCTGCCGGAATCACGTTTTACCTATGCTCAGGGTGTGCTGGTCTTGTGGAGTACCCTGGATTCACCCCTGGATGAAGGCCGTATTCTGAAGTCTGAAGAGCTGGAGTATCTGGCCCTGGTTAATCCCCGTACCGCACCCTATGGGGCTGCCGCTGTAGAAGTGATGCAGCAACTGGGGATGTATGAAGACCTGCGGCAGAAGGAAAAAATTGCCCAGGCCGAAAACCTCACCCAGGCTTTGCAATATGTCACCAGCGGTACTGCCCAGGCCGGATTCCTGGCTCTGGCTCAGATTATTGAAGAAGATGGCAGTACGCGGGGCACTAGCTGGCAACCTCCAACGGAACTTTATACCCCGCTGGAACAGCAGGCCGTAGTCTTGACCTCCTCCCCTCAACAAAAGGCTGGTCAGCAGTTTCTGGACTGGCTGCAGAGTGAAGAAGCTCAGGCGGTAATCAGGGCGGCGGGATATGGATTCTGAGCAAGTTTCACACAACCACTACCACAAGGAATCTGACTTTCCGTCGGTTTGTCCTATCCCTGGACAAAACTCCGGCGCTGCGCAGTCCCTGCTTCGCTTGTCGCCAGACACCTTGTCGTGGTTGCTTGCAGATAAATCAGAATAGGTACGTCAATGATTTCTGAAGCCGACCTGACAGCCCTATGGATTACCCTGAAATTGGCAATTATCAGTACCCTTTTGCTTTTGCTCATCTGCGCACCTCTGGCCTGGTGGCTGGCCCACACTCACAGTCGCGCCAAGGTACTGGTGGAGGCGCTGGTTGCCTTGCCCCTGGTACTACCACCCACAGTCATGGGTTTTTATCTGCTGATACTCTTAGGGCCTCAGGGTGCTCTGGGTGGTTTTCTGGAATCCATCGGCATGAATCACCTGGCTTTCAGCTTTTCCGGGCTGGTGGTGGGTTCCATGCTCTTTTCCCTGCCCTTTGTGGTGCAACCCCTGCAGAATGCCTTTACCACGGCGGGAGGGCGGGTATTGGAAGTCGCTGCCACCCTGCGGGCTTCTCCTTTGGATCGGTTTTTCTCAGTGGTCTTGCCGCTGTCACGACGGGGTTTTCTGACGGCCAGCGTGCTTTCTTTCGCGCATACCCTGGGGGAATTTGGCATGATTCTGATGATCGGGGGCAATATTCCCGGTCGCACCCAGGTGGCTTCCATTGCCATTTATGATCATGTTGAAGCCATGGACTATAGAGCTGCCCACCAGTTATCCCTGATTCTGGTGATGGCTTCCTTCGCGTTACTGTTGGCTGTTTTTGCGCTGAACCGGCGCTTTAAGGTGGTGAGTCTATGATGCTGGCCGACTTCAAGCTGCCCCGAGACTCTTTTGAACTGGATGTGCACCTGCAACTGCCGACTCAGGGAATCACCGCTTTGTTCGGGCGTTCCGGCTCCGGCAAAACCACACTGCTGCGTTTGCTTGCCGGGCTGGAAGTGCAGCCGGGGAGTCGCCTGAGCTTTCGAGGTCAGGTCTGGCAGAACCCACGAACCCTGGTGCCCACTCACAAGCGCCCACTGAGTTATGTCTTTCAGGAAGCCAGTCTTTTTCCCCACATGAAGGTCAGAAAGAATCTTGAATACGGTTATCGACGCATCCCTGATAGTGAGCGCCAACTACAACCTCAGCAGGTCATTGCGCTGCTAGGCCTTGAAGATTTTTTGGAACGCTACCCGGATCAGCTTTCTGGAGGGCAGCGCCAGCGCGTGGCCATAGGGCGAGCACTGCTGACCAGCCCGCAACTGCTGTTGATGGATGAGCCCATGGCTTCCCTGGATGTCGAGAGCAAGGCGGAAATCCTGCCGTTTCTGGAGCGTCTACGAGATGAGCTGGAAGTACCCATCATCTATGTCAGCCATGCCATTGAAGAAGTCACCCGCCTGGCGGATCATCTGGTTCTGCTGGAAGCAGGCAAGGTGACGGCTCAGGGCAACTTGCAACAACTGCTGACCGATCCGGCCCTGCCCTTCATCCAGACAGATACCGCTTCCAGCGTACTTCATGGTCGCGCCCTTCAGGCGGATTCGGGGGATGGACTCAGTGAAGTGGCGGTGGAAAGCCAGTCTTTGCTGATCAGTCGCAGCAACTTACAACCCGGTCAAAAAACCCGCGTCAGAATTCTCGCCCGGGATGTTGTTCTGGCTTTAACACCCCCGCCGGATATCAGCCTGTTGAACTGCCTGCACACCCAACTGCTGGATATCCAGCCGGACCCCAACCCCAGCCAGGCCCTGGTGCGCCTGCAACTGGGGGAACAATGCCTACTAGCTCGCGTCTACCGACGCTCAGTGGAACGAATGGCTTTAAAGAAAGATCAGGGCATTTACGCCCTGATCAAAGGTGTGGCTGTGGCTTGAGTCAAGCCTCAGCCACTTTATTGACAGCTTGAGGAATTTACCTTAACCCCAAACGAGGAACCTGTGTAACCACGATCAGTTAGATAATCCCTAGCTTTATCTGTACACCAATCGAGAGCTTTCTGACTGCTGGTATAACCACCACCAGAAATATTCCAACACTTTGAAGTCGCCTCAGAGTAATAGTTAGTTCCACTCCAGTCGTTAAACAAGGTGGATATCTCACATGAACTGTACTTACCATTGTTATCCACATCTTCTTCGAGACAACCGGAAAGCCCAATAACCAGCCCCAACAACATTACAGCCAACCATTTATTTTTCATCATCATGATTCCCTTCAGAAAATAATTTTGCTAGAACAAGCAATCGGGTGATAGTCCAGACTGTCCGGCAATTCAATGATCAGATACAGGTTACCGCCGCAGTCATACGACAAGGCAGAATCAGGCTTCAGGGACACTTCCACCTGATCCACAGACAAGACAACGTTTTTCTGTGATGTATTGTAAATACCTAGATGCAGTTCATCATCCGACTGTTCCACACTGGCTCCTGGAATCGAATCTGCAGCAACTCCAAAAGAGACAGCAACCATTGCTGCCACTGCAATACGTTTGAATATCATTTTACCTCTCCCGGTTGGTTTGAATGCAGTGGTTCTTCCTTGATGCAAAAGACCATGCACCCAGTAAACATTGCCGGTGGAGGCATCAGGTATATGTAAGTAGTCGGCCGATTTTATAAGGGGGCTGGCTGGATACAACTCCCTGACACTCCCATTGCAATGCCAGAAAAAACTTCCTCACTTAAATCCAGAAACTCTTATAACCGGAGTGTCAGAACCAGTCCAGTAACCAAATAATGAGATTTGTGATCTATTTTAACTGTAAAGCTGGTATACAAACTTCCGCACAACAAGCAGTTTATAAGCTTTTGTAGTCAAAGGTTTTTAATCCGCCGCCACTTCGGCATGTTCCAGCAGAAAATCAACAAAAGCCCGGTCGGCAATCGACTGGTAGGCCCCTTTTTTCCAGGCAATGGACATATCCAGAAACACCGGTTCCTTGAAGGGAACGGCCACCAGATCCGGTTCATCCTTTAAAACCAGTTTGAGGAAGACCGTGATTCCAAAACCCTGGCGAACAATGGATTTGGTGAGGGGAATGAGGTTGGATTCAAAAGCCACCCGAGGCTCCATGCCGGATTTTTCGCAGATCCGGTCTATGAATTCGCGGTGGAAATAGCCTTCCTTGAAAAGCACCAATTCTTCCTGCAGAAACTCTTCATAGGTGACGAATTCCTGTTCGGCAAAGGGGTGATCCGAAGGCACGCAAACGACCATTTCTTCGCGCAGAAAAGGCACTGCTTCCAGATCATTGGGTACGCGATCGGCAACGATGACTCCCACATCCAGAGTCCCTTCACGGATTTTTTTCTGAATACTGCGCGTGCCGTCTTCAAATACAGCCAGGTTGAGGTTCTGGTGGCGGTGTTTGAAGGCCATCAGAATCGGCGGGAAGTAATAAGAACCCAGCATACTGGGAATGCCGATGCGCACTTCACCCTTGGTCAGCCCGCGCGCTTCATTCAGGGCCAGCTCCGCAGCTTCGGTTTCATTCAGTATCCGACGCGCATGCACCAGCAACAAAGCTCCCTCTGCGGTTGGCTTGACCTTTTTTTCTCCACGATCCAGAAGAGACAGACCCAGTTGTTTTTCCATATTGCGGATCGACATACTGACTGCGGGCTGAGCCACACCCAAACGTTCTGCAGCCAGAGTAAAACTGCCCAGATCAGCAACCGTAACCAGATAGCGAAGCGGACGAATATCCATAAGATGGCCTTATTTTCAGAATTAACAGGATATATTTTGCTTATTTATTGCGCAAACGTAAAGTGTGCCTTCATTTCAGTTAGGGAAGCAGTGCCTGCCAATGATTGAAGAAAACACCTCAGCCTTCTGGCGAGCAACCCTGGCCTTGTGCTGTGGGTCTTTCATGATCTTCAGTAATCTTTATGTGACCCAGCCTTTGCTACCCGAGTTTCAGCAGGCTTTTGGTATTTCCACCTTGCAGGCCAATGCTTCTCTGGCCGTTGCCACCTTGATGCTGGGCTTCTCCCTGTTGATCTACGGCCCTTTATCCGACGCTCTGGGACGACGCGGGATCATGCTGATCACCATGACGGGCGTGGTCGTCACCACTTTCGCCCTGGCCTGGGTTCCAGACTATACCAGTTTAATCCTGTTAAGAGCGCTGCAGGGTTTTCTTCTCGGTGGCTTGCCCGCCATTGCCATCGCTTATATGGGCGATGAATTCAGCAAAAAAGCCATGGCTGTGGCCGTGGGTATCTACATCAGCGGCAACACCCTGGGCGGCATTGGTGGTCGCCTGTTTTCCGGGTTTATGGCCGATGCCTTTGACTGGCGCGCCAGTTTTCTGCTGGCGGCGGTTATTTCCCTGGCCTGTCTGATCGTCTTCTGGTGGGCCTTGCCTGCCTCCCGGCATTTTAAACCTCAGACACCTTCTATACAAAGAATGTTCAGAGACTTAACAGGGCATCTACGCAACCCCTTGTTGCTCAGTGTTTATCTGCTGGGTGGCCTGAACTTTTTTATCTTCATCAACCAATACAGCTACGTCACCTACCTGCTGTCTGATGACCCCTGGCTGCTCAGCAGTAGTCTGTTGGGCATGTTGTTCATCACCTACCTGACAGGCACCTTTGCCGCGTCCATCTCCGGGCGAGTGGCTCTTTATCTGGCCCAGCCTTTATGCATGGCGCTGGGTGTTCTGATTCTGATTTCCGGCAGTCTGATTCTACTCCTGCCCAGCCTGATTGCCATTATTGCCGGTCTGCTGGTGAACAGTTTCGGCTTTTTCTTCTGCCACTCCAATGCCAGCAGCTGGGTCAGCCGCCAGGCCCCACATGCCAGAGCCAGCGCCAATGCACTTTATCTGGTTTTCTATTACCTGGGAGCCAGCACCGGCGGCTTTTATCTCGACCCCTTCTGGCAATTCTGGCATTGGCCGGGGGTTATTGCCGGTTCACTGCTGGTTTTGCTGATCACCCTGAGCATCAGCTTGTGGCTGTGGAGGCAGGATCCCAGGTCGCTTAGTCAAATCAGTTAATACGCTACCAGAATAATTTTTACAGCGAGCGACCAGGGATTGATTGCTCAGGCTGTCCACGACAGGACGTCGTGGCCAGAGCTTACAGGGATGTATTCACGCGTCCTGAGCAAAAATACCTGGTGGTAGCGATTTATAAACGTTTACAAATCAACTAAAAGCCTGCCAGATCAGCCTCAGTGCAAGCAGTGTCAGCAGGATGTTGAAAAAGCGTGAGAAGTTTCGATTGGTCTGGCGGGCCAGTAGCTTCAGGCCAAGCCAGGTACCTAAAGCGCCACCGGCAATCATCAGTACCAGTAACCCCAACCAGTCGCTAAAAACAAAACCGGCTGAACCAAAGATCACGGCCTTGGGAAGGTGTTGCAGGCTCATGGAAGCGGCGAAGTTGGCTACGGTGCGAAAGCGATCACCTTGATGCTGTTGTTTGACAAAGGCAGCAACCAGAGGCCCGGTGGCTCCGACGAACATGCTGAGGAAAGTCGTTGCGCCAGCGGCCAGAAAACTGCCCAGTCGTCCCAGTGCCAAAGGGGACACTTTGGGGCCCCAGCAGAGAAACAGGATGAACCCGGCAATGGTCAGTTGCAGAAATTGCATGGGCAGTTGTACCAGAAACAGACTGGCCAGCCAGGCTCCCAGAAGAACACCGGGGGCAAAAGCAGCCAGTAGTTTCCAGTCAATATGCCGCCAGGTCAGCAGAGCGCGGTTGGCATTGGAGCCCAGTTGCACCATGCCATGCAGGGGAATAATGGCCGCCGGCGGAACCACCAGAGCCATCATCGCCAGGAGCAAGACACCACCGCCAACCCCCAGAGCGGCAGTGACAGCCGAGGTCAGGGTGGCCATAACAATCAACAACAGGGATATCCATTGGGGAAGTTGTTCCGGTAAAAGAAATGTCATCGCCGCCACAAACCTTCAGTCTTGAAAAGACTGCATGTTATCCTCTGGAGCAATTGACTGCCAATAACTGGAGCCCTTCATGTTGAAGTACGAGATTATCCCGGTAACCCCTTTTGCCCAGAATGCCACCCTGGTCTGGTGTGACGTCACCAAGGAAGCTGCAATTATTGATGCCGGGGGTGAAGTGGATCGCCTGCTGGAGGCTGTGGAAAAACATGGCCTCAAGCTGACCAAACTGCTACTGACCCACGGTCATATTGATCATGCCGGAGGGGTGACCGATCTAAAAGCCAGAACCGGTGTGGATATTATCGGCCCTCAGAAGGAAGATCAGTTCTGGTTGGATGGTCTGGGTGAACAAAGCCGTATGTTTGCTTTCCCCGAAGCCAAGCCCGTGACCCCGGATCAGTGGCTGGAAGAGGGTGACCGGGTCAGCCTGGGGCAATCCGAGTTTCAGGTTCTGCACTGCCCTGGCCATACTCCCGGTCACATTGTTTTTTATGATGCCGAGAACCAGATTGCCCAGGTGGGTGATGTGCTTTTTGCCGGTTCCATTGGCCGCACGGATTTTCCCAAGAGCGACCACCAGGCCTTGATCAGCTCCATCAAGGAAAAGCTCCTGCCTCTGGGTGATGAAGTACGCTTTATCCCCGGCCACGGCCCCATGTCGAGCTTTGGCGAAGAAAAACGCAGCAACCCTTTTGTCAGCGGACAATTCGGTTGATCAAAGCTTTAATGACAAGTTGAGAGCACCAAAAAAGTCCCCCTCCTCCTGTCCAACAAACTCCCGGGTTCGATAAGTCGTTGTAAAACTGATGCGTGCCCGGCGATAGATCAGAGCGGCTCCGGCAAAGGCTGCCCCGACATCGGCTCTTTTCTCCACGCTGGGTCCGGATCGAAACAGGTTGCCATCCAGGAAGAGGTTATAGATAACCCGCCGGTACTCCAGCCCACCAAACACATACCAGTTCCAGGGTGTTCCCGGTGCAAAATAGCTGGTGCCCGGATAACCGGGATGGAGGGCAGGAGGCCCGTAATCCAGCTTCAGGTTATCCCCCCAACGCAGAGCAAGGCTTCCGGAGAGATAAGTATAGGGGCTGCCTGCTGCCAGGCTGAATACAGGTGAAACCTCAAGATCGCGCCCTTCCGGGGCATCCAGGTACTGTATCCACTTGTGAAAATAATACAAATTGAAAGTGGGCTCGTTGCCAAGCTGGTGTTCCCAGCCTTCAGGATCAGGTGAGCCGATCAGCTTGTGAATCTGCTTCTGGGCTAATTCCGCACCGGAATCCGGCCCCACATGGCCCAGAGTCAACTGCAGCATCTGCCCTTCTTGAAAAGAAGAAGTACGCTCGGTGGGTTTGGACATCAAGGCATAGCTGGCATAGACATAACCAGCCCAGGGTCGGTCTTGTGGTTGAGCAGTGGCTTTTTCAATATCAGCCGGGGTAAAAATGGCTTGCCCCAGGCTGAGCTCGGAAGCCAAGGAGCCGGTAGCCTGGGGAAGGAGGGCGGTGGCCCAGGCAGGTGGATCCGCTTCCGGCATGAAGTTCAGCTGCATGCCATGGGTATAATGACGATCCACCCCCAGGACACCGTCATTCTCAATCTGCAGGCTGATATACCCGTGTGCCTGGGTGGGGCTCATCCAGAGCACCAACAAAAGCAGAACGGTGAGTAATAAAATAGGATTGCAGCTCAAACGGTTCTGCTTCACAGGGGATCCTTGCGTCAATTCACCTTAAAGCGCGAGTATACTGCGCCACTGCGTGATGCCAAAATAAAGTCATTCATGTGCAGCCCCTTGATCTTGTGGGTCCACCAGTGCACGGTCACTTTCCCCCATTCGGTGACAATTCTGGGGTGATGGTTGGCTTCTTCAGCCAGCTCCCCCACTTTCACGGTGAAGTCCAGAGCGGCTGAAAAGTCCGGGAATTCAAACCTTCTTTCCAGGCGTTTCACTCCCTCAATTTCAACCAGTGACCAGTCAGGCACCCGTTTTAATTGTTGCTGCAGTTGGTCTCCTTCGACTCTGGGTGCATCGGCACGGCAGGCTTCACATGCCAGTTCAGCCAAAGAGTTTTCAGCATTCATTCAACACCTCCAACAAGCTTCAAGAATTTTAAACAAGCGTTTGTCTGAACGCCTGATTTAGTGCTAAAGTTAATCGAAAGCTTCAGCACAACAATAAAGGAGCCCATCCATGTGGCTGCAAATTCGGTCTTCTATCTCCAGTCTAGTCGTTTTTATTGTGGCCGTGGTGTTGTTTACCGGCAATGTCCAGGCCCAGTACACCTTGATCCGCCCAGCTCTTGAATCTGACAAGGCCATTGAGTCTTTGTTGCTGGATATTACTGCGGCGGGTGAACGTCTGGTTGCTGCGGGAGAAAGAGGACACATCCTTTATCGTGATCCTGGCAAACAGTGGCAACAGGCCAAGGTGCCCGTTATTGCCCACTTGACCGCGGTGGACTTTCCCACCCCACAACAAGGTTATGCCGTGGGTCATGAAGGCATCATTCTGCGCTCGACCGATGCCGGTGAAAGTTGGGAATTAATTCACCATGAACTGGTGGCCGGCCCGCAACGCGCTGCAGACAAGATCCCTGAAGTGGAGGCCGCTCTGGAGCAGGCTGAAGAAGCCGGGGACCGGGTCAGCCAGGAAGAGCTGGAAATTGAACTGGACGATCTCTATTTTCTGGCTGATTCAGAAGAAGTGCCTCCTCTGCTGGATGTGTATTTCACCTCGGCTGACAAAGGCTTTGCCATCGGCGGCTACAACCTTTTTCTAGTGACGGAAGACGGTGGTGACAGCTGGTCTTCCCAAAGCTCTGCTCTCCCCAATCCTGAAGGTTTTCACAATAATGCCATCGCCCAGGATGCCGATGGGCGTCTTTTTATCGCTGGCGAAAGAGGCCGTATTTATCGTTCCGAAGACCAGGGTCTGAGCTGGGACGTCATTTCTCCACGCTATGACGGCTCTTTCTTTGGCCTTTTTACCACCTCCGATGGCCTGCTGGTTGCCACAGGTCTGCGGGGCAACCTCTTTATCAGTGACGATGGTGGCAGCAGCTGGGAGCAACCGGCCAGCCAGGCTGAGCAGACTCTCAATGGCGGCCTGCGACTGGGAAGCGGACAACTGCTCATTGTAGGCCAGAATGGTGAATACCTGATCGGCAACAGGGATCAGCTACAACGGCATACTCTGCCCGGTCGTTATTCCCTGCAGGCCGTGGCCAGTCAGCAGGGTGACATCTTTTCCGTGGGTCGCGGTGGAATCCATTCCCTGCCATTGCTGCTGCCCAGCTCCACCCGTCAATAAAGGAAGCCTAACAAGATGAACAAGACAAACTTCAGCTCCACCCAAAAGGCTCCCTGGATTGAAAAACTGTTTTTCAACTATCGCCCCGCATGGCTGATTTTCTTTCTGGTGGTCACGGTTTTTCTCGGAACCCAGGCGCTTAAAGTGCAGCCGGAAGCCAGTTTTGAAAAACTGATTCCCCTGTCGCACCCCTATATTGAAAACTTCATGGAACGCCAGGATGACCTGCGCGGGTTGGGTAATGCCGTGCGCCTGGCGGTCACCGTCAAGGATGAAGACGAGGATATTTTTTCCCAGGCCTATATGCAGCGCCTGCAAAAGGTTTACAACGAAGTTCGCTACCTGCGTGGCGTGGATCAGTCCGCTGTTCGCTCTCTCTGGGACCCGGCCGTGCGTTGGACTCAGGTCACCGAAGAAGGCTTTGAAGGCGGAACCGTCATCCCCGACACCTATGATGGCAGTGAACAAAGCCTGAACGTGCTCAGGGAAAACGTCCTCAAATCCGGGCAGGTCGGCATTCTGATTGCCAATGATTTTCGCTCGACCATCGTATTGGCTCCCCTGGTGGAAGAGGTTGATGGTAAACCTTTGGACTATCAGGCTTTTTCCCATGCCCTGGAAGAAGTTCGGGATCAATTCAGTGATGATGAATTTGATGTGCGCATTATCGGCTTTGCCAAGCTGATTGGTGATCTGATTGACGGTGCCACCCAGGTTGGCTTTTTCTTTCTTGTTGCCCTGGTGATCACCTTTGTTCTGCTGTTCCTTTATTCACGCTGTTTTAAAAGCTCGATTATTCCTTTGGCCTGCTCCGTGGTGGCGGTTATCTGGCAACTGGGACTGTTAAAACTGATGGGCTATGGCCTGGACCCCTACTCCATGCTGGTGCCCTTTCTGGTTTTTGCCATTGCGGTTTCCCACGGTGTACAGGTCATCAATGCCATGGCCATTGAAGCTTCCCACGGCCATGACCGCATGACCGCGGCCCGTCTGGCTTTTCGGGGTCTCTATGTGGCCGGGATTCTGGCCTTGGTTTCGGATGCCATCGGCTTCACCACCCTGCTGTTCATTGATATTCAGGTCATTCAGGAGCTGGCGATTGCTGCCGCCCTGGGCGTGGCAGTCATTATTCTGACCAACCTGGTGCTGTTGCCGTTGGTGATGTCCTACCTGGGTGTGGGCAAAACCAGCATCATCCGGGCTGAACGCAAGCGCCAGGAAGTCTCACCCGTCTGGCACAAACTGTCTTTCTTCACTCACGCCAAGGTCGCCCCCTGGTCGCTGCTGGCTGCGGTGCTGCTGGGCGTGATCGGTTTTGTCGGCAGCGCCAACCTGCAGATTGGCGATCTGGACGAAGGCGCACCGGAACTGCGCCCGGATTCCCGTTACAACCTGGATAATGCTTACATCACCGAAAACTATGCCACCAGCGCCGATGTTCTGGTGGTGATGGTGGAAACCCCGGAACAGGGCTGCGTGGCTTATGAAGCTTTGGAGGCCATTGACCGTCTGGAATGGCAAATGCGCAACACACCGGGTGTTCAGGGCACCATGTCCCCAGCCTACATCACCAAGCGGGTGATTGCCGGTTTCAATGAAGGCAGCCTTAAATGGGAAGCCCTGGCACGCAACCAGTTTGTTCTCAATCAGGCCATGGGCAACCTGCCCTCGGGCATGGTCAACAACCGCTGCGACCTCCTGCCGGTTATTCTTTACCTGGAAGACCACAAGGCTGAAACTCTGGCCGGAGTCACCCGAGCCGTGGAAGCTTTTGCCGAAGAAAACAATTCCGAACATGCCCGCTTTCTGCTGGCAGCCGGGAGTGCAGGCATAGAGGCAGCTACCAATGAAGAAATTGCCCGCGCCCAGACCTTTATGCTGATCTTTGTGTATGCCGTGGTGGCTGGATTGGTTCTGATCACCTTCCGCTCCTGGCGGGCCGTGGTGTGTATCGTTGCACCCCTGGGCCTGACGTCCATCCTCTGCCAGGCGCTGATGGCACAACTGGGGATAGGCGTCAAAGTGGCCACTCTGCCGGTCATTGCTCTGGGCGTGGGGATCGGTGTCGACTACGGGATTTACATCTACTCGCGGCTGCGCCAGTATCTGCGCGAAGGTGAAAACCTGCAGGATGCCTACTACCACACCCTGAGATCCACAGGTAAGGCCGTCAGCTTCACCGGCCTGACTCTTGCTATCGGTGTGGGCACCTGGGTCTTCTCACCCATCAAATTCCAGGCGGATATGGGTATTCTCCTGACCTTCATGTTCCTCTGGAACATGGTCGGCGCGCTCTGGCTGCTGCCCGCCTTCGCACGTTATCTGCTCAAGGACCCCAGCAAGGCGTAATCACAGTTTCAAAAGGCAGGGATGCCTGAAACTCAGTGTTCACTTACACCAGAAGTTTGCAACTGCATCTGGGCCAGTATCTGGGTTTGTGCCACCTTGAGAATCGCCTGACGCTCTTCTTCATCCGGTAGCATTCTAGCCAGGGTAATCGCCCCCACCAGCGAAGCCAGAATTGCCCGGGCACGGTCACGAATTAGTGCCGATGAAACCTCCAGCTTTTGCAAGCGGCTCAAAGCCTGCATCCGTCTTTCCAGTAGTTTGCGCAAATCCTCATAGGATGACTGCAATAGGGGTTGCAGACTTTCATTATCATTCCCGACTTCGTTAAATAACAGGGTTTCTGGTCCAGGGCGAGTGTCAGGCTGCTGGCGCAGATTCCAGTAGTTGGATGCCAAAGCAATCAGTTTTTTAATGGATAGTGGAGCTTTAACCAGGCGTGCGCGACCACTTTCCTTGAGCAGCTCCAAAAACGAAGCCGAGTAGAGGGATTCCTTGGATTCAAAATGGGCATAAAAGGCACCATGCGTCATCCTGGCCTCTTTCATAATCTGGCTGATCGACACCTTTTTAAAGCCATAGCGGGCAAATAGCTCCATGGCAGATTGTAAAATTCGAGAGCGGGATCGGGTTTTATGATCTTTGGCATAAGGCATAGCGGGTTTTTCCTATCTGAATATTACCTTGATCATATGGTGTTGATGATTAGCATGGCTCTAAATTTCATCAACAAGACGGGGTAAGTCCATGAATTCGCCTATAGTCATTACCGGCATGGGAATGATCAGCCCTCTGGGTTGCGGTGTCAATCGTGTCTGGAAACGCTTGCTGGAAGGACAGTCTGGTTTGGGCTTAATTGATCGCTTTGACGTGACCGACTTTCCAATCAAGTTAGCTGGCCTGGTGCCCAACCAAAACCAAGACCCTGAAGGCGGCTTTGACCCGGCCAGCGTCGTTGATGCTAAAGAGCTCAAAAAGCTGGATCTTTTCACTCTCTATGCACTGGCTGCTGCTGAAGAAGCCCTGCAACAATCTGGATGGCAACCCAATAGCCGTGAGGACCAGGAAGCTACAGCCACCCTGATTGGCACCGGCATTGGTGGTTTTCCCACTATTACCCAGGCTCAAAAAACTCTGGAAAGCCGCGGCCATCGTAGACTTTCACCTTTTACCGTTCCCGCTTTTTTAGCCAACCTGGCTGCTGGCCAGATTTCCATCCGTTATGGGTTTAAAGGCCCTCTGGGTTGCCCGGTGACTGCCTGTGCTGCAGGTGTTCAGGCCATCGGTGACGGCATGCGTCTGATCCGTAGCGGCGAAGCCAAAGTTGCTCTAGTCGGAGGAACCGAAGCCTGTATCGACCCCTTGTCACTGGCCAGCTTCCATGCCATGAAGGCTTTATCCACACAGGATGAAAACCCAGAAACGGCTTCACGACCTTTTGATGCCAGTCGTCAGGGTTTTGTAATGGGTGAAGGTGCTGGTGTGATGGTCATAGAAACTCTGGATCATGCCCTGAACCGGGGTGCCCAACCCTTGGCAGTACTAAGCGGCTATGGCACCAGCAGTGATGCTCACCATATCACCTCGGGGCCGGAAGATGGCTCGGGTGCAGCCCAGGCGATTCAGCGCGCCCTGCAACAATCCGGCCTGCAAACCCGTGATCTCGACTATATCAATGCCCATGCCACCTCAACCCCGGTCGGAGACAAGGCCGAGATCGCCAGCCTGCGCCGGGTCTTTGGCGACCAACTAGCAAAGATTCCCATTTCCTCGACCAAAT
Organism: Marinospirillum sp.; assembly: GCF_044810985.1. Classification (GTDB taxonomy): domain Bacteria; phylum Pseudomonadota; class Gammaproteobacteria; order Pseudomonadales; family Halomonadaceae; genus Marinospirillum. The sequence goes on along the minus strand of NZ_CP085242.1, from coordinate 3,022,804 downwards.
CAGCGACCGGCCATATGCTGGGTGCCGCAGGTGGTGTGGAAAGCATCTTTACAGCAATGGCTGTCATTCACAACCACATCCCTCCCACACTGAATTTGGAAACACCGGACGAACCTCTACAGGACCTGGATTTCGTACCCCTGAAAGCCAGAAACCATTCCGTTGAACATGCCCTTTGTAATGGTTTTGGGTTCGGGGGTGTCAACGCCAGTTTGTTGGTTAGCCAGTTTATGGAATAAGAAATAAAAGTAAGGCTGAAAGCTTACCCTACCCAGCCTTCTTGAAAAGCAGGCAGCTGGTAAGCTTTCAGGATTTCACCCGGGGAGGCATTGCAGCCGCTGAATTGCAGGACAACCTTTTTGCCTTTTAGCTGCTCTTGCAGTTTCAGGGCGGCCATCAGAGTGGCTGCGCCAGCTCCCTCAACCAACTGATGCGTATAATAACCAGCCAGTGCAATGCCCTGGTAGATTTCCTCTTCAGACAAGATCACAAAATCGGTCAGCTTGTCCTTGTAGATGGCAAAAGGGGTTTCATAGGCGCTTCCTGTGGCAAAACCGCCCGCAAAAGTGGTGTTATCAGCAGTCAGAATTTCGCCCTTGTGCCACGATTGGTAGGCAGCACTGGAGTTTGCAGCCTGAACAGCATAAATCTGGATGTCCGGGTTGATTTTTTTCAGGACAACACAAGCCGCTGCCACTTCGCTACCGGCTCCCAGGGGCAATATTATGGCATCCAGATCAGGTACGTCTTCCAGAATCTCGATGAACTCAGTAGCGACTCCGTTAATGAGATGAGGCTCATTGGCCGGATGAGCAAAATAGAGACCTTTTTCTGCAACCAGCTCATCAACCACCTGTGATGCCGCTTCAAAGGTTTTGCCTGCTTCAATCAGTTGCGCCCCGGTCGATTGAATACTGCATTTTTTTGCAGGGTTGCTCTGCTCGGGAACGACAACGGTGGCTTCCATATTCACCCAGGCAGCAGACTGGGCAATAGACAAACCATGATTGCCCGTGGAGAAAGTGATCACCCCTTCAGCTGAAATATCTTTCAGGTGACGCAGTAAATTGACACCCCCTCTTATTTTGAAAGAACCAGTAGGATGGTGATTTTCATGCTTAACTAAAATTTCAGCCCCCAACAGGCTTGAAAGATTTTTATAGGCAATCAACCCGGTTGGTTTCAGATACTCATAGACCACTTTTCTGGCCTTCAAAGCTTCCGAATATGAAATGGGACAGCTTTTAGGATCGGACATTTTAATCACCTCATATATTTCATATTTATGTTCTATACTCTGCTTGTTATTTTTGTGCAGTGCAACATCACTTTACCTTTGGTTCTTTTTTGTTAATCTGCGACTTTGTAGCATTAATTTTTCATCCGTTGCAGCTAAGCTCTTTCTTGTGATTTTAATCAAAGGAGAGACAGGTGATTACCTATATTTCACATCTGGGCAAAGTGCTTGATGAGCTTCCTGCTTTGCCTGCACCCAGCAGGGGCCAGCTGTCACTCAACACACCGGTGGGTAGTTGTATTGATCTTTTTGGGCACACTTGGCTGGCAGATACCGCTCACAACCGCCTGCTTGTCTTTGATGCCGAACTGCAACAGCTTCTGGCCAGCTACGGCCATCTGGGCACCCAGCCAGGTGAGTTCAATATGCCTTTCAGGCTGTTGAGTCACCCGGAAAAACCCTGGATCTACGTGACGGATATGGCCAATCAGCGTATACAAATCCTGGAATACGATCAGCAGCTCAAGATCAGGCCCGTCTCCTGTTTTGGAAACCAAATTCCCTCTCCTTTGACCGGGCCCAATGGCATTGTTTTTTATCAAAACAAACTCTGTGTTGCTGATGAGTTTTATGAAGGTGCCGAGGGCGAAAGCCGCCTGGTTATTTTTGATGACCAGGGCCATTACCTGAGAGAAATCAAATCCATCACCTACCCTGACCAGCAACAGGACGACCTGGATTTACTCTGGCCCCAAGGTCTGAGCCTGGATAAACAGGGCAATATCTACATTGCCAATACCGGCTTCAATACTCTGGTGCGTTGTGACTGGGAGGGTCAGGCTCGGCCTTTTTCCGATAATGGCAAGGCCTATATTGACGGACTGGAGCTGACAAGGGATGTAGCCTGCATTGATGACTACTTGCTGATACCGGGTGGTGAAGCCAATGCCATAGCCGTTTATGGTCTGGATGGCAAAAAACTGGGGCGATTGCGCGGTTTTTTTGCCCCCATACAAATCACCCAGGCCCAACAACCGGATTGCTTATTGATTACAGAACCTCTCCTGGCCTCCCTGCAGTTGCACCGCATTGATTTATCCAGCCTGAAATCGGATTCCAGCCGCTTCACCCAGGTATTGGCCAGTGTGGGGGATGATCGGGACCAACCGGGGCAGTTTCATTTTGTGGCGGCCACAGCAGGCGGCCTGACCGCAGAAACCGGGTCAACAGCAGCTCAGCCCGGCTTCATGAGAGGTTGGCTGGATCAAAAGCAGGAACGCATGGAAGACCTGATCAGCACTTGGCCAACCCCGGCGCTGCCTTCCTGGCTCAACCTGGCCATCAGCTGGCAAACCGACTGGTTGAGCCGCTGGCAGGAAAGCTGGTGGCGTCTGCTGCTGGGTGAAGGCAAGATAACTGATCCAAAAGATCAGCTCTGGATCGTTGATTCCGGCAATTACCAACTACAGGCCACCTCCCATTCAGACCCGGACAGTGCCCGCCCCACCAGCCGCCCTTTAATTCCCGGTTCTCTGGGCATTGCCTCCCTGAAAACACGACGTCGCCTGGCCGGACAACTGGCCCCGGATGTACCCCTGCTGGTCGTCTGCAACTACCTGACCAGCCTGGTAACCATCTACCAGTACCACCCAGTCCTGGATCAACTGGTGCCCTACCGGGTGTTTGGCACCAAGGGTTCCCTGCCGTGGCAATTGGACAGACCCCAAGGCCTGACCATCGATCCTCTGAACCAGGACATCCTGATAGCCGACTCAGGCAATCATCGTATTGCCCGCTGGCGACTCACCTTAAGTGGTATTGCCGGACTGGTTGAAGTTTTCGGAAAATCCGGGGATGGCGAGGGTGAATTCAATACCCCTTCTGATCTCTGCATGGATGACCAGGGTCATTGCTATGTTGCCGATCAATTCAACCACCGCATCCAGGTTTTCGATAGTCAGGGGCAATGGCTGCGCAGCTTTGGCGAAGCGGGCTATGCAACCGAGGGAGACCGCTTCCTGCTGCCCACCAGCATTGCCTGTGAGCAGGGCCATCTGATTGTTTCCGACCTGGTCAACCGCGCCATCAAAATCTTCACCCTGGAGGGTGAGTTTCTGGACAGCTTCAGCGGTTTTGGAGCCGACCCGGATCAAGGCCAACTTTGGATGCCTTACTTGATGCAAGTCAAGAACAATCAAGTGTATTTGCCTGATTGTGCACTGAACCGAATCAACATCTACCAATTAAATCTTGGATCCTCCTGACCATGAATACATTCAAAAAGGCTGCCCAAAAGCGATTAAAACAACAAAGCAGCTCACTGAAAAACACCAACACAACAAACGAGCCGTCGGATCAACTTTCACAGGAAGCCCTGGCTGACCTGAATGCAATCATTGCAGAACTGGAGGGCCAGAACCTGACTTCCGACGACAGAAAGCTGCTGCTGCAAAAAATGGAAGCCCTGCAAGCCAAGCAATTCCAGATTTTGCAAAGACAGCTGCCACCCGGCCCCTATCACTAAAAAACCCTTTAAACCAAGAAACCACAGGTAACCTCATGAACAACATTTCCATTGCCGCAAGAGCCTGGATCATCCTTGGACTTTTTGCCGTGGGCCTGATCAGCAACACCCTGCTGGACACCTGGAAAGCCCGAACCCATCTGCGCGACAGTTATGAACAGGGGGTGATCTTTCTGGTCGAAAGTGCAACCAACCTGGTGAACCATTATTACCAGCTCAGCCAGGACGGTGAATTAACCGAAGAAGAAGCCAAAGAACAGGCTCTGGCTGCCGTTTCCGCCCTGCGTTTTGATGAAGGCAACTACATTTTTGTAGGTGACAAAGACGGCATTTCCATAGCCAATGCCGTCACCGCCCTGCTGGGCAAGGACATCACCGGCCTGCAGGACCCCAACGGCAAATACTTCGTGCAGGAACTCTATGACGCAGCTCGGGAAGGCGGCGGTTTTGTCGATTATCAATGGCCCAATTCCGAGAATGAAGAACAGCTCGACCCTAAAACCAGCTACGCTGATTTCTTTGAACCCTGGGAGTGGACGCTGGGTTCGGGGCTGAATATGGACGCCCTGCAAGCCGACATAGCCGCTTCAGAGATTCGTTCTTTCTCGACAGCCGCAGCTATTCTGGTGGTGTTGTCTCTTCTGGTGGCCTTCTTTATTCGCAGCATCACCCTGCCCCTCAATAAAACCGTCGCCGCCATGAAGAGCCTGTCCAAGGGTGAAGGCGACCTCACCCAGCGGCTTCAGGAACAAGGCAGCAGTGAACTGATTCATCTGGCACGCCACTTCAACACCTTTATCCTCTCCATTCAGGAAATCATGCAAAACGTACAGGATGTCGCCCACCGCCTGGCTGCCGCTGCCAACCAGCAATCCGCTTCCGTTGCCTCCATGGATCAGAACCTGAGCCACCAGAAGGAAGCTTCAGAAGGCCTGGCCAGCGCCATGTCGCAAATCCTGGCCAGCGTGGAAGAAGTCACCAACCGCACTGTCCAGGCAACGGAATCCACCGCCCAGGCCAGCCAGGAATCCGAAGCCAGTCAAAAAATCATCAACCAGAATATTGATGAAGCCCGTTTGCTGGCCAAAAACATGAACCAGGCCGGTGAGGTCATCAACAAGCTGGCTGATGACAGCCGCAATGTCGATACCGTTCTGGAAGTCATTCGCGGCATAGCCGAACAAACCAACCTGCTGGCACTCAATGCCGCCATTGAAGCCGCCCGGGCCGGGGAAGCAGGGCGTGGCTTTGCCGTGGTTGCCGATGAAGTTCGCACCCTTTCCCAACGCACCCAGGATTCCACTAGCCAGATTCAAAACATCGTTGAACAGCTGCAGGAAGTTGCAGGCCAGGCTGTGGATCTGATGCAGGAAGGGGTCAGCAAGGCTGAAACCGCCGCCAACACCTCCACTTCGGCTGGCCAAGCCCTGGAAAACATCCTTCGGGAAATTCAATCCATTCAAGCCATGAATGAACAGATCGCCTCAGCCTCTGAAGAACAGAGCACCGCTGTTGACAGCATCAACCAGCAAGTGGTGCAGCTCAGCGACCTGTCCACCAGCGTGGCCTCGGAATCCAGCCAAATGGCCTCTTCCAGCCAGGATCTCACCAGCATGTCGCAAAACCTGCTGGAAAGAGTGGGACGCTTCAAGGTTTAACGAAAGGTTTCACCTGAACTCAAAGGCCGCCTGGTGAACACACCAGCGGTCTTTTCCGGTCGTACAGCTGCGAAAACCCAATACGTTCTGCTCTCTGTGGTACTGAGCTAAGGGAGCTGCACCTCGAAGTTCATTTGCAGAGGTTCGTCGGTACCTTCGGGCTGCGCCTCAATCACGAAGGCAAAAAAACGCTGCTCACTGGTATCCAGGGTACCGATATAGGATATGCCGTCATTGGTCTTGACCGAGCGCATGTCAATGTCAGTGTCGCGACCGGTCAGGCTTTCGTAAAATACGCTCAATTCGCCAGAAACAGTGACTGGCCGCTGCTCTGGTCGTTTTTCCAGAATCACCACATTGAGCATGACGAGACTGGGATCGGCTTCGATACCATGTTGTTGTGCCATAGCATCGGACAGATATTCGGTAGGACTCACATTGGCCCGGAGTGTAAAACCATCAAACTCTGCAACATCTCCCAGCGGCTGCTCGTCCCCACCGGACTGATCGACATTGGTCTGGTTATCGCTTGAATCGGCTGTCTGCTCGGATCCATTGCAGCCCGCCAGCAGAGCAACAAGGGCCATGGCCAGCATGGTTGTCAACGCAACGCCTGGAACTCTGTTCTTTTGCAGGGTGTTCATAGTTGTCAATGGCCATTTATTTTGACCCACCTTTGGCCAATAAAATTGACCCACCTGGTGCGTTAGTTGGTTAACTTTTCTTTCAGTCGATAGCTTTCTCCTCCCAGCATGAAGATGTGTGAGTGATGGATAATCCGGTCTACGATGGGTATGGCCACATTGTCGTTATGGAAGAACTCTCCCCAGTCGGTGAAGTCCTTGTTGGTGGTCAGGATGATGGAGCGGTACTCATACAGGCTGTTGACCAGTTGGAAGAGGTTATAGCGGGACTGGCGGCTCATGGGCAGGTATCCCAGCTCATCAATGATCAGCAGGTCGTTTTTGGCCAGCAGGCTGATCCGCTTTTTCAGTTCACCGCGTTTTTCAGCCAGTTCCAGCTCTTCCACCAGGGTCATGGCCGTTTTGAACAGCACCTTGTAACCGGCTTCGATGGCTTTGTAGCCCAGGCCAATGGCCAGGTGGGTTTTGCCCACTCCCGGTGGCCCGATGAACACCAGGTTCTGGCGCTGATCCAGGAAGTTGAAGTCCAGCAGCGCACTGATCTGGCGTTTATTGATGGTGGTCTGGTGACGATAGTCGAAGTCATCCAGGCGCTTTTCCATCGGGAAGTGAGCTTGTTTGAAGTGACGCTGGATGCGTTTTTGATCGCGTTCTTTCAGCTCATAGCCCATCAGGTGGTCGATACACTGTAGATAAGACCAGTCATTACTTTCAGCTTCACCGAGCAGCTGAGGGAGCTGTTGAGCCATCCAGGTCAGCCTCAGGCTTTTGCAGCGGGCGCGGGTTTGTTCAAGCTGCCCCATGGGTCACCTCCTGGCCACTGGACTGGCCAAGTCGCTGGTAAGCCGAGAGGTCTACATGGTTGGCCGAAGTAGCCTCTGGCAGACCGTGATCTGGATAACGCCCTTTGCTCCGCGCCTGACGTTCCGCCTCCAGGTAGCGTTTGATCTTGCCAGCGGTAATGCCGGGCCGCTCGGCCAGCTGCACAAGCAGCTTTCGATCTTCCGGCTCCAGGTGAGCCAGGATGGATTTCAGGGCAACCAGCTGATCCTTGACGACTCTAGGCTCTGAGCGCCTGATCTGCTGGCAGAGTGTCTGACCCAGAGCCTTTCCCAGCATTTGACTGATTTCGGTCTCCAGCTGCGCCACCCGAGCTTCCCTGTCCCGGTAGTGGTTGTTGTTCTTGATGATGCGCCCCTTTTCCAGGCACAGGGTATGTTCGGCCAGGGTCTCACCAGTGTTTAGGTCGGTAATGACCAGACGGCCTTCCTGCTGCATTACACCGACCTGAGATTGCTGCCAGGCCAGAGGCACGGAGTATTTATTGGCTTGGTAGCTGATCAGACCGGTTTTATCCGCACGACGAGTTTCAATCGCCGAAGGCTGACGAAGACTGCTGGGGGCCAGGTAAGGCTTCAGCTGAGTTCGTTCTTCGGCCATAAAAACGGTGTGGGGGATCTGGCCGGTGGTGCCATGCTCACGACGGTTGGCCACTTCATCCAGCCAGTTTTGCAGATGGTCTCTCACGGCTTGTTGACAGGTGAAGTGTTCGCCATAAAAGCAGTCCTGCTTGACGTATTTGACCCCAGCTTCCACCTTGCCCTTGCTCTGGGGGTCATAGCCTTCACAGGCATGGATTCTAAAGCCTGCGGTGGTGGCATACTGGTAAAAGCGCTGGTTGGCCTCGATTTCCCGGTATTGCTCCTTGATCACCACCAGCTTGGTCTGGTCATAAACACACTCTTCGGTGATGCCGCCAAAATACCGGAAGGCTTCATCATGCAGTTGAATAAAGGCCTGGGTATCAAGGGGCTGGAAGCTCAGGCCCACATACATCAGACGCGAGAAAGAGAGCACGAAGACAACAAAGTGAAGGGTGACCTCCTGATCACCGACCCGAACGCCTCGCAGCTCGCCGGGATCAACCTGACATTGAACACCGGCCACATCATCAATAATGGGTTCAAAGTAGCGAACCTGAGCTACAGCCACTTCCTGGCGCAGCTGTTGAATATAACGGCGCAAACTTCGATCAGATGCAGGGATGGAGCCATATTTAGTACGCAGCTTACGAGCAACCTTCACCGCACTCAGCTTGGGGAACTCACCCAGTAGGTACACCAGATAACTGCGGTAATCATCCAGCTTTTTGCTGCGACTGGGGTCTGATTGCTGACCTTGAATGGCTTCTTCCGATAGACGCAGATACTTGCGAACGGTATTGCGAGAGATGGACAACTGCTTACTGATGGCTCGGACGGAAAGACCCTGGCCGTTGTCGTGTAGTGCTTTGATTTTATGAATCACAACCCACTCCTTCAAAACCCTTCCCCTTAATCATCATCGTTGAGGGAAGGTACTGGTTTTGGTGGCCAAAGCCACCTTGGGGGTGGGTCAAAATTAATGGCCAGAAGCGGGTCAGTTTAGTTGGCCATTAACACATTCACGGCACGCTTCAACTGTTCATCGGTATTAAAGTGTCTTCCATGTATTAATTCTGCCTTTAGTGAGTGGAAGAAGGATTCCATATAACCGTTGTCGGTGCAGCAACCAGGGCGGTTCATACTGCTCAGGATGCCCTGCTTTTTCAGCAGGTCCTGGACTTCATGAGCACCGTATTCAACACCTCAATCCGTATGGAAGATCAAGCCTGCCTTGGGTTTTCGTGCATTCAAGGCTTGTTTGAGTACTTTACAGGTCAGAGCTGCTGTCTTCTGAGCGCCTAGCTTCCAACCCAGTATGCGTCTTGAGTGCTTGTCCATGACCACTGACAAGTAGCGCCACTGACGACCCACTCGGATGTAGGTCAGGTCGCCCACCCACTGCTGATCCATCTGTTGTGGAGCACCTTGTTCCAGCAATAAGTTCTGATGTTTGGCATAAAACCGCGTGATGCCTGGTGTTCGACGGTAAATCCGCGCCACCCGCGCTTTCAGGCCCATTTCACGCATCAGCCGGGCCACTCGCTTACGAGCAATACAGGTGCCGCCCTGGCGTAATTGTTGATGAATACGCGGAGCACCGTAGCGGCCTTTGCTGGCTGAGAAAGCCTGAAGGACCTGATGCCTGAGCATTCGATCTTGTTGCTTGTGCATCGATTCAGGGCGTTTCAGCCAGGCGTAATAGCCGCTGTGGGATACCTTCAGCCAGCGACATAGAAAACGAATGCCCAGTTGCTGGTGGTGCTGCTTTATGAATCGGTAGCGTTCCTGCGTTGTTCCGCGAGAAACCGTTGCCACTTTTTTAGCAGGTCGACCTCCAGTTTTAGTCGACTATTTTCCTTTCTGAGCTTCTTCAGCTCTGCATTTTCAGTGTCGGGCGCTGATGATTTACGAGTCTTTTTCAAGGACTTGCCTTTGGGTGTAGTCAAGGGATACAGCCCCTCACGGTATTCTTTTCGCCAGCGTGACAGCATGAAGGGATGGATACCTAGACGCTGAGCCACTTCCTGCACTTGAACGCCGGGTTCCAGGCTCATTTCAACGGCTTTACGCTTGAATTCGAAACTGTACTGACGCGTTTTTTTGGGGTTGTTGTATCGTGGCATTGTAGCACCTCCAGTGGTGACTGAAGGTGTCCACTAAAACGGGGCAAGTACAGGGCGATGCTGCCTTTGCTTGTTAGGTGCATTTACGCCTCCGTTCTTCTTGCTTGACGACGTTCTTTTGCCAGCTCAAGCCTTTTAGGCTCAGTATACAGCCGCTCTAAAAGAACATAAGTAAAATCAAGAATATCTTCGGCATCTTGTTCGTTTAGGGTTCCTTCATGGGCACCATCATTGCCATCATCTTTGATACATGATGATAATTCTTCCAATGCATTTGGAAGAATATTATTTTTGAATAGCCAGGGAAGCCTTAAGCCTAAATTTCTTCGGACTTTATTGTTGAGTCCCTCTACCTCACCTTCAGGCAGCATAGATTTTGTTGCCAAATCTATGCAAAGCCTGAACATGGTTGCTCCTGCGTTATGGCACCCAATAGCCATACATGCAGCACCTTCTTTAAATACGGCATTAATATTTTCGGGTAAATGCTCTGGTGGCTTTTCTGAGACTTGATCCTTTAATGTGATATGACCCTTAACGTACATAACTTGATTTACTGCACGTTGAAGTTCTGATAATCGCGTTTTTCTAAGCAATAAATCGTCACTCGATTCTCTTTGCGCTAAAACAAAGACTGTAGATCTATTGCATTGACGACAAATGCTAAAAGCCTCAAACCATCTTTGCCAGCTACACTCTATGTAGGTGGAGATTTCGCAGATTAGATCGAAAGTCATTTCCTTTGCTTTGCATCTCGGGCAATTAGCAACTAGCTCTGACATTTATTTTCTCCATTTCATTGTTCTGGGCTTTGGCACCTAACGAGCCTGTAGAAAAACCTCTTTCCAGCCAGCTTTTCCTACCAACAGCTCGTTCTCTGTTGTTCATTTTTCAGTTGCCGGTTTTGGTCGGCAACCCTTACTTTATTCTGTGTTTCTGGCCTTTTCAGGCTTTGAGCTTTGTAAGCCGGTCATCATGGTGCTTCCAGAACCCTATTTCGAGACCGATTTGACCCCACCCCTGCCGCTTTAGTGAACCAGCTTGCCATAGTGGGCCAGCTTTTCAATGTTGTGGATCAGGCAATACAACTGCCATTGCCCTTGAACTTTATCCTTGCCCCTCAAGCTGAAGCGGCTGAGTCTTTTGTTGGTGCCGATGTTACCGAATACGGGTTCAACAACGGACATGCGGTGACTGTAAATTTGCTTACCCTTGGGACTATCCACACGGTGTTTCATCCAGTCGGTGTAGCTGGGTGGTCGTTTGTCATTGAGTGGGAAGCTGACTTGGCGTCCGGCTCCATTTCTGTGGTCTGCTGATGCCGGGGTCTTCATGCACTGGTGCTTTTTCTTGCAGTTCCGGCATTGCAGTAGCCTGCCTTCAAAATAGGCTGTGGGAACACCCTGGTCGTTGTCTCGAGTTCCCCGATGGCTGATCTGGTTGCCAGCAGGACAGATGCAGGTCAGCTTGATGGGATCGAACTGGAACTCGCTGGCCGGGATGAGTTGTTTGGCTTTGGGCTTGCCGGGTGTCTGGTGACGTTTGCCGTACTTTTCTTTTTGATCCTTAAACTTGGGATCACGGCTGCGGAACTGGTTATCTGGGATATAAGCGTTGATTCCGTTTTCGTGCAAATACTTCATGTTCGCCTCGTTGGCGAAGCCGGTATCGGCAGTGACAACAATCTGATCTTTATAAAGGTTGTCATGGATGCCCAGTCGTTGGTAACGATCCTTGATGGTTTCCAGAACCGGTTGCAGGGTGTGGTGCTCCTGCCCTTCGCCGAAGGCCTGAGCATCAATGATGATCTGGTGTTTTTTATCAACTGAGGCCACGCCGTTATAACCCTGGATGGTGCCCTTGCTGGTCGTCATTTTGGCGGACTGGTTATCGGTAATGTTGCTTTTGACTTCCTTGCCTCTTTTACTTTGCCCCTTCCTTGGGGTGTTCGTCTTTAGGAAGCGATCAACCTTTTCAGCGGCTTCATTCAGAGTCAGGATGGTTTGGGCTTTGCGAATATCCTGATCCAGTTCTTCCTCACTTTCCCAGGTGTCACGTTCCTGGTGTTCATTCAAATGGTGACGGACCAGGCGTTTGAGTTTGTTGCGCTTCTCTTTCAGCTCTTTAAAGGTGCCTGACCATTCCTTGGCCGCATTGGAGCGCATTTTACAGCCATCAATGGCAAAGAGTTCATGGCCTAAAAGCCCTTGCTGATCACAGACCAGAAGAACTTGTTCAAATAGGTCTTCAATGGCCTGGGGCTGGCTGCTGACAAAGTGGGCAATGGTGGTGAAGTGAGGAACGGTATCGCAGGACAGGGCTTTGAAGATGATATTGGTTTCGCAGCACCACTGGATTTCTCGGCTAGACGTGATGCCCTTGGAATAAGCAAATAGGATGATTTTCAGAAGAATGGCTGGATCGTAAGCCGGACGGCCTTCGGTGTCATTTTTGTAGGGCTGGTGGAAAGCAGAAAGATCCAGTTTTTCAGAGATCAGGTAGTGCAAGGCGTGTTCAAAAGTGCCTGGCTGCAGCTGATCCTGATAATTAATCACCACCATGGCGGTCTGGTTGTAGTCGTAGTGCTTGAACTTGGGCATGAGAAAGGGCCGGTTGCTCATAGATGCTTCATTTCAGCATAGCCGGCGAGGTTTTTCTACAGCCTGAACGCCTCAAACACCGGCTGGGTGAAGTTGGCGACTTTTTTGAAAAAAAGGTGACAGCTTTACCAAGTCCGCGTGCTTTGACTTGTTAACCATAGTGCCTCACCTCAGTTATTAGAACATAGGAATGCATGTTACCCTGTGAGATGCGATAAACCCCTTTTGCTTCCAAACACTTGCAAGCCATAGCTGCAATTTCCCAAGCCATACTCTCATCGCACTCTACTGAAGGATTATTAAAAACCTCGTAACCCGTCACGTCATAGAGCTTTTTAACGGCTGAACTATGGTCGCGAACAGCATCCGGTAAGTTGCGATTGGACCAGAACCAGACCAAGCTCTCTTTTTCTGGTATATGAGATGCAACCGGCAAAATAGTAGCCGCTACAACTGGTTTTTCTTTATCAAAGAACATCAGAGATTGATTTTCATACTCGATAACAAAATTGTCGTGACCACCAAAACCAAACTCATCCACTAAAACCTGATACTTTTGATCAAGCTCGTCACATGCATCTTCTAGATATTTATCGAATTCTTCGTCGTTCATAGTTTTTTGTGGTTAACATTTTGTTAGTAGGCATGCGCATTTTGCCATTTTCAATATCCGCCTACTTTTCGTTCCAACTTACCGGGTTTTATCAGCTTTTTCCAGAACTCAGGTCAAAGTTTTCCCGATAAACCGTGCACGCCGCCTATCCGCAATAGTTGTGCGCACACTATCCTGCTGGTCTACATACTAAGCTTCTGATTTATCAATTTTTATTTTCTAATCATTGGGTTTTCCGTGCAAATCCAGCGGGTAAAGCATGCAAGCTTTGTTGGAGATTTGCTGTCTGTTGCCCGCTGGGCGTAAAATGCTCGTTTGTTTCTTCCGCCTTCAGGATTGATTTTGACCGCTGATACCTGCCCCACATTGCAAACCTTGCCTGGCCCGATTCTGGTGTTTGATTCGGGTGTGGGTGGTTTGTCGATTGTTGAGGCTTTGCGGGAGCGGATGCCGGATTTGCCGCTGACTTATGCCTGTGACAATGAGGCTTTTCCTTATGGTCTCAAGTCGGATGCCTGGCTGCTGGAGCGGGTGCCGGAGGTGGTGGCGCGTTTGTTGGAACAGGTGCAGCCCTGTTTGCTGGTGGTGGCCTGTAATACCGCGAGTACGGTGGTTTTGCCTGCCTTGCGTGAGCGTTTCAGTCTTCCGGTGGTGGGTGTGGTGCCTGCGATCAAGCCTGCCGGTTTGATGACGCGTTCCGGGCATATTGGTCTGCTGGCTACCAAAGGCACAATTGAGCGCCCTTATACTCAAAAACTGATTGAGACTTTTGCCGGGGATTGTCAGGTCACGCGCATTGGCAGTAACTGTCTGGTGCAACTGGCTGAGGATGCCCTGGCCGGCAAGCAGCCTTCTGATGCCCGACTGCGGGAAATCCTGCAGCCGTTTCTGGATGAACCCCGTCTGGATACTGTGATTCTGGGCTGTACACATTTTCCTCTGCTGCAAAAACAATTGGCGCGGGTGGCTGAAGAAGCCGGTGCCCAGCATTGGCAGTGGGTGGATTCCGGTGCGGCCATTGCCCGGCGGGTGCTGCATCTGCTGGCTGAAGAGGGTTACCCCAACCCCTGTTGCCCGGACACTTTTGCCCGCAGTTGCTGGCTGACCGCACCGCTGGAAACCGACAGCCAACTGCCTCAGGCCTTGCAGTGCCTGGGCTTTGATGAATTGAAACTTTTGTCTTGAACCCTCAACCTTTATTTTCCGAGAACAACTGACTTTATGGCCTCCACCCTGCCCCAGGTGACTCCCGATCTTTACCCGCAATTACTGGATGCCAAGGCTCAGCGCCTGCGTGAGCGTTTCCAGGCTTTCAACCCGCCCGAGCTGGAGGTTTTTGCTTCGCCCCCTTCGCATTACCGGATGCGCACGGAATTTCGTGTCTGGCACGAAGGCGAGGATATCTTCTACATCATGTTTGAAGTGGGTGAAGACCCCAAAAAGGATCGCCGTCAGGTGCGCATGGATGACTATCCCGTAGCCAGTGAAGCCATCAATGAACTGATGCCGCGCCTGCTGGATGCCATTCGTGATCGCCCATTGTTGCGCCGCAAGCTGTTTCAGGTGGAGTTTTTGAACAGCCTGTCCGGGGAAATGCTGGTCAGCATGATTTATCACCGTAAGCTGGATGAAGAATGGGAAGTAGCCGCTCGCCAGCTTCAGGAGGAACTGGGTGTGATGCTGATTGGCCGCGCCCGCAAGCAGAAAATCGTGCTGGAACGCGATTACGTACTGGAAAAGCTGCAAGCAGGTAAGCGAACACTAACTTACAAGCAGGTGGAAGGCAGCTTTACCCAGCCCAATGCCCGTGTCTGTGAACAGATGCTGGCCTGGGCTATCGATGTCAGTGCGCCTGTAGGAGCGCAGTCCCTGCGCGATCAACAGCACGATAAACGCGATCTGGTAGAGCTGTATTGCGGCAACGGCAACTTCACCCTGGCGCTGGCAGATAACTTTCGCAAGCTTCTGGGCACGGAAATCAGCCGCACTTCCGTGGCGGCTGGTCAGTACAATATTGAAGCCAATGGCATCGAAAATGTGCGCATTGAACGCATGTCAGCCGAGGATTTTTCTGCTGGCCTGCAAGACCCGAAATCCAAAGCGGCGGTGAAATTCAACCTCGCCGAATACGACTTCTCCACAGTGCTGGTCGACCCACCCCGTGCCGGACTGGATGCCACTACCCTGGAACAGGTCAGCCGTTATGAGCGGATTATCTATATCTCCTGCAACCCGGAAACCCTCGCCGAAAACCTGGAAACCCTGAGCAAAACCCACACCATCGAGCGTTTTGCCTTCTTTGACCAGTTTCCCTACACCGACCATGCTGAAGGTGGGGTGTATTTGGTCAAGAAGTGAGGGTTCTCTATGCCTGCCCTTGCAAGGTCAAGATAAGTCTTCGACTGCCACCGTGATTGCGGTGTTCGCAGAGGTAAATGCCCTGCCAGGTGCCCAGGTTCAGGTCACCACTGGTGACGGGCAGGGTGAGCGAAGGGCCAAGCAGGCTGGATTTGAAGTGGGCTGGCAGATCATCACTGCCTTCATAGATGTGTTCATAACCGGGCTGGTGTTCCGGTACCAGACGATTAAAGAAAACCTCGAAATCGCGACGCACTGCCGGGTCAGCGTTTTCGTTCACGGTCAGGGAAGCCGAGGTGTGCTGAAGAAACAAGTGCAGCAGGCCTGCTTGCAGCTGTCGGATTTCCGGTATCTGTGCCAGCACTTCATCCGTGATCAGATGAAAACCCCTTGGGCGGGCCTTGAGTTGAAAATTCGTCTGGAAGGTCAGTGACATGGTGCCGTCTGATTTGTTCTCAGTGTGAGCGCAGCTTATCTTTGATAGCTGCCAACTGCTCTGGAGTTATTCCGGTAATATTGACTACCTGACCATCAGGAAGACCTGCTTGCACCATGTTGAGTACCATTTCTTCCAGGCGTTGTTCAGCTTCAACCTTTGCCTGCTGGTAGCCTTCCTGTAAACCCTCCATGCGTTCTTTCTGTGCCCAGGTTTGAATGTTTTCTGCAATCATGGCGTGATCCTCAATCAGGCTGTGAATTCTGTCCCAGTTCTGGCGATCACCCAGCCGATAGAAGTGGCGTTTAAGCCAGCGAGTGATGACCTGATCAATACGTTCTTTATTGGGATCTTTACGGATAATCTGAACCATTCGATCCACGGCTTGCTGCATTCGTTCCCTGCTGCTGGATGCTTTTTCAATTGCAAAAATGCCACTGACTGAGCTGCTTTTAGCTGCCAGCTCTTCATCCGTGTAAGCTCCTTCGTCAATTAAATAATAACGCAAAGCTGGCTGATAGTCTTTAAGGAACAGAGGTGGCTGGGGATGAATCATACCGCTGATATTATCAGGAACTTTCCAGCGTTGCAGGCCATTATAAAGCACCAGAGAAAAAACGGGCGGCAAGCCTTTGCGGGTACTGGTGGACTTGCTCTTGATCAGTTGACTGTAAAAGCAGGAAACGTAATGCATCAGCCTGATTGGCATTGTAGTGTCGATGCTGGACTGAAATTCCATCAATAAATAGAGGTAGACCCTTTGTGTACTACCTTGCCAGGTTACTTCGACAGACCAGACTAGATCCTCATGCTTTTCCTCAAACAGTGGCGTGATATAGTTGCCGTTTTCCAGTTTGAGGGTAGAAAAATCCATCATTTCGGCAACCTCTTCGGGAACAAACCCTTCAATCAGTTGCTGTATCAGTTCTGGATAGCTGAACACTTCTTTGTAGCCGGTATCATGGTGGTGACTCATAAGACATCCTTGTTGAGTTATGTTCTGTGAAGCGTAGCACAGAGGTTCTGCCTCTGTTTATTTCAGGTTCAAGCGCTTAGCGAGTTTGTGCAGGTTGCTGGAGTCGACTTCCAGAAGGCGGGCGGCTTCGGCCCAGGAGCCTTCGGCGGTGTCCAGGGCTTGTTGAACAGCCTGACGCTGGCAGATTTCCAGCTGCTGTTTCAAGGGCAAAAGCGGCCTGCCTTGAGGTGAACCCTCTTCTTCTGGGGCCGAAGTCACGCCCGGTTCAAGATTCAGATCCAGTTCCTGGGGTTCCAGGGTGATCCAGCCATTGCCGGTGGAGTTTTGTCTTGCGAGGGTTTTCAGGGCCGCTCGGCTGATGACGTGTTCCAGCTCCCGCACATTGCCGGGCCAGGGGTATTGCAGCAGAGCCGTTTCAGCCGCAGCGGATAAACGCAGGCAGCGCAGTCCCAGGCGGTGGGCGTTGAGTTCCAAAAAATGCCCCGCCAGCAGCAGGATATCTTCGGGTCTTTCCCGCAGCGGTGGCAGGGGCACCGGATAAACCGAAAGACGATGATAAAGGTCAGCCCGAAAATCGCCTTTTTTGACACCTTCCTGCAGGTTACGATTGGTGGCGGCGATGATGCGTACATCCACCTGACGGGTGGCATCCGAACCCAGACGCTGGATTTCCCCGCTTTGCAGTACACGCAAGAGTTTGGCTTGAATGCTGATGGGCAATTCACCCACTTCATCCAGAAACAGAGTGCCACCGTGTGCAGCTTCAAATTTGCCGGGGCGATCCTGACTTGCGCCGGAAAAAGCCCCTTTGGCGTGGCCGAAGAGTTCGCTTTCCGCCAGGGATTCCGGCAGGGCTGCACAGTTGATGTGAATCATCGGCTGCTGAGCACGCTGTGAATGCTGGTGAACAAAACGCGCAAAAAGCTCTTTGCCGACGCCGGTTTCACCCAGCAACAGCAGAGGCAGGTCGGACTGGGCCACCACATCCAGCTCCTGCAGAAGGCGGGTCACCACCTGGCTCTGGGCGATGATTTCCGAGCTGCCGCTGACTGCGGATGCCATGAAGGTATCATTCTGGCGCGAAAGACTGCGCAGGCCCAGACGCTCCTGTTCCAGTTGCGTCATGCGGATCAGGGCTTCAATGATCAAAGTGGCTTCGTGAAGCTTGTCTTTGGCCGAGCGGTCAAAGATACCTGCAGTCAGCGAATCCAGAGTCAGCACTCCCCATTGCTGCCCGTCCAGATAAAGACTCACACCCATGCAGTCATGTACCGGCAGAGGCTGGCCTTCCAGGGAATCCAGCAAGCCATCATAGGGATCAGGCACTTCGCTGCGGGGATCAAAAACCACCGGTTCCCGACTGCTCAGCAGGGTTGCCAGGCGTGGATGCTGGGCAATCCGAAAGCGCCGCCCCAGGGTTTCCTTGACCAACCCTTCCACGGCCAGCGGACGCAGAATTTCCTCTTCTTTTTTCAGGAGGGCAACCGCACCGCATTGAAATTCCTGTTTAAGACACTGCAGCAGACGCTGGAAGCGCACAGCCGGGGTCAGTTCGGTGGTCAGGTCAGCCAGCAAAAGAGAAGCAAGCATTGAGAGTCCCGCCTTTAGGGTTAAAAAAACCAAATAAATCAGGGTTGATTCTACCCTTAAAAAACCGGCTTGTGGATGGCCAGGAAAAAGATACCCAGCAACTGGGCCAGGGCAAGAACAGCACCCAACAACCGCCAGTGCTTCGGCAATCCCTGACGCAGTGCCACCCAACCCGCCAGAATATAACCGACCAGCAGCAGGAGCTTGATAGTCAACCAGGCATGCACTCCCGGCATCCAGCCACTCAAGGCCAGCAGCATCAAAGCCGCCATCAGCAAGAGACTATCATTGATATGCGGCAACCAACGCAAGGGGCTTTGTCGCCAGCCACTGCGTCCGGCTGCATCCAGCCCTAATCGCAGAAGGAACAAAAAAGCCGTCAGGTAGGCGGTTGTCATGTGCAGGTGCTTGATCAGCAAATAGGTTTCCATGGTCGAGGTTCCTCGTTGAGGTTGAGCGTCAAGAATCAGGGTCATTTCAACCCTTAGGGTGTTTTAAACCCTGCCAATAGAGGGTTGCATTTACCCTGTTTTAATTTTATTTCCTTATATTCAAGGACTTATGCACTGGCAAGGGTTTTGCTCAGCGAGTGTTGCACTTTCCATACCCACCCTGTTGAAGCCAAGGAGATTTTTCATGGCCCAATACAAAAAACTTTGGTGGCTTTTGATTGGTATTTTACTGGTCACCTTTGCACTGCTCGGCTTTTTTGGCCGGGAGGTTTACCGCAAGGCACCGCCCTTGCCGGAGCAGGTTGTTACCCCGCAAGCGGGAACAATCATGACACGCGATTCCATTCTGGACGGTCAGACTGCCTGGCAGTCCGTCGGTGGTATGCAGCTGGGTTCCATCTGGGGTCATGGCGCTTACCAGGCACCGGACTGGTCAGCCGATTGGCTGCATCGTGAATTGCTGGCCTGGCTGGATCTGGCGGCCCAGGATGAATACGGGCGCGCCTATGATGAGCTGAACAAGCGCCAGCAAAACGGTCTGGAATACGACCTGAAGGAAGCCTATCGCAGCAATACCTATAATGCCGAAACCTCAACCCTGACGCTGAGTGATCGCCGCTATCAGGCCATTCAGCACACGGCTGATTATTATATGCGTCTTTTCGGGGATGATCCCGAGCTGGCTTCCACCCGTGCCAACTATGCCATGAAGAACCTGACTCTGCCCTCCGAAACCCGGCGGGAGGCGATGACCGAGTTTTTCTTCTGGACGGCCTGGGCCGCAGCGACCAATCGCCCGGACAGTGATGTCACCTACACCAACAACTGGCCGCATGAGCCTTTGATTGATAACAAACCCACGGCAGAAAACCTGATCTGGTCGGTGATCAGTGTCATTCTGTTGATTGCAGGTGTGGGTTTTCTGATCTGGGGCTGGGCGTTTTTGCGCAAAAATGAAGAGGAAGATCCTCAGACACCGGAACAGGACCCCTTGAGTCTGGTCAAGTTGACGCCTTCCCAGAAATCTTTGGGCAAGTATCTGCTGGTGGTGGTGGCTCTTTTCACCCTACAGGTATTTCTGGGTGGTTTCACGGCTCACTATACTGTGGAAGGGGAAGGCTTTTACGGTCTCAATACCACAGAATGGTTCCCCTATACCCTGGTCAGAACCTGGCACCTGCAGGCGGCCATGTTCTGGATAGCCACGGCTTTTCTGGCGGCGGGTCTGTTTCTGGCTCCCATCATCAATGGCGGTAAAGACCCCAAATTCCAGAAACTGGGTGTCGATCTTCTTTTCTGGGCTTTAGTGTTGGTAACCGCGGGTACCTTCATCGGCAACTGGCTGGCGATTGCCCAGAAGCTGCCTCCTGAGCTGAGTTTCTGGCTAGGTCACCAGGGCTATGAGTATCTGGATCTGGGCCGCTTCTGGCAAATTCTCAAGTTCATCGGCATTCTGCTCTGGCTAGGTCTGATGCTGAGAGCCATGTTGCCTGCTTTCAAGGCGGAAGGTGACAAGAATCTGCTCGCCCTTTTCCTGGCTTCAGTCGTGGCCGTGGGCCTCTTCTATGGTGCTGGTCTTTTCTATGGCGAGCGCAGCCACCTGTCCGTCATGGAATACTGGCGCTGGTGGGTTGTTCACCTCTGGGTGGAAGGCTTTTTTGAAGTCTTTGCCACGGTATCCCTGGCCTTTATCTTCTATAACCTGGGGCTGGTCAATCGCATCACGGCCACCGCTGCCAGTCTGGCTTCGGCTTGCCTGTTTCTGATCGGGGGCATTCCCGGCACTTTCCACCATCTGTATTTTGCTGGTACCACAACTCCTGTAATGGCGGTGGGTGCCACCTTCAGTGCCCTGGAAGTGGTTCCGCTGGTGGTTCTGGGTTATGAAGCCTGGCACAACTGGCGTCTGCAGGAAAAAGCAGCCTGGATGCAGCGCCTGAAATGGCCCCTGCTGTTTTTTGTAGCCGTGGCCTTCTGGAATCTGTTGGGTGCCGGGGTGTTTGGTTTTATGATCAACCCACCCATTGCCCTTTATTACATTCAGGGTCTGAACACCACACCCACGCATGCCCATGCCGCTTTGTTTGGTGTGTATGGTTTCTTGGCGCTGGGCTTTTGCCTATTGATACTGAGGTATCTGCGTCCTGATCTGGTATTCAGTGAGCGCTTGATGAAAACCGCTTTCTGGTGGCTGAACATCGGGCTGTTGCTGATGCTCTTCACCAGCCTATTGCCCATTGGCTTTATCCAGTTCTATGCCAGTGCCACCGAAGGTCTCTGGTATGCGCGCAGTGAAGCCTTTATGCAGCAGGATCTTCTGCATGCCCTGCGCTGGATACGCACCTTTGGGGATGTAATCTTTATCGTCGGCGCTCTGGCCGTGACCTGGCAGATCGTCAAAGGGGTATTGGCAAAATCCGAAAAAGAGAACTCAGGAGCCTGATCTTCAGGGATTCAGGGGCGGCAAAGCCGCCCCTTTTTCAGCTTTCTTCGACCTCGACAACAAATAGCGCAGCAGCTCCTTGCGACTGATGCGCCTTCCTGCCGCTGCCTGAATCAACAAGGGTTCCATCCCTTCCTCCGTTAAAGACCAATCCTTTTTCAGCTCCAGAAGCTCCCGGTGAGACCAGTATTCCGGGCCTTCTTTCAGGTAACGCCTGAGGCGTGATGCCGGGCGTTGGCGCAGCAACCACCAGCCCGTACAGGCCAGCAACACAAGCAACAGCCCCGTCAGCAAACCCACCAGAATTCGTCCCCAGTCAGGGGGAGGCGTGGCTTCGGTTGGTGGGGATGCTTGCTGCTCCCGGCGTTCAAGCTGGGCTTGGCCGGGTTTTATACTGAGCCTGGGAGGGCTGATTTCACTGTTCTGCAAACGTTTCCTGTCCGTATCCCACCAGTAAACCTTGAGAGGCGGCAATACCAATGGCCCCGCTTGCAAGGGATAAACCAGCAGCCTTTGGGTCAAACGACCGGCCAAATATCCATCAATCACTCGATCACGGGTGTGTTCAGCCAGAGGCTCGATACGCACACCGGGCAGGTCTTCCGGTTGGAAGCGCGGCAGGCTGCGGGCTTGCTGACCCACAGCAGTCAGCTCAACCAGTAACTCCACAGGTTGACCAGGAACCAGGTTGGCGGTATTTCCCTGCCAGGTTGCTTCCAAGCTAACCCCCAGGGCCGGCAACCAGGGGGTCTCTTCCGGCCAGGCTTCGGGGATCGGCAAAACCTTGAAGTCGATGGCCGGAGCCTCGGCTTCATGGCGCTCCCCTCCCGTCTGATCGGAGCGATCCAGTCGGGTGCTGAAGTAACGCGGCTGAATTCCGGCTTGCAGCTGGTTGATTTGCACAATTTCACGCCAGCGGGCTTCCTGCCAGTGTACACCGCGCTGATTGAAGCCCTCCTCATGCCCATCACCCAGGCTGCGTGAATAACCCCCTTGCACCTCCAGAGGACTCAGGCGTGGGTCTCGGGGGTAACCCTGATAACGAATGGTGAGTTGATAAAGCAGGGATTCACCCAGGTAGACTTCCTGGCGCTCAACCTGATGATCGACTTCCAGGGGAGCGCTTAAACGCCTGCTGGGCTGAGCCGGCTCCGGGTCAGGATTGGCGCTGATCTGCAGTTGCAGACGCTGAGCTGATCGGCCATTGACTCTCAAGGGAGGCAGGCTCAACTCGCGTGAGCGGCTTTGGGCATCACGGTGTTGCCAGGTCAGAAACCAGCGGTGTTGGTAGTCGCCTCTGGGCAGAGCTTCGGCCTGATGGTCTTTTTCCAGAAGCTGCAGATGTTCTTCCCACTGAGCTGGCCATTCCAGTTCGGGTTCGGTGGCCTGGCTGGTGCGGGCTTCCACCAGGATCTTCAGCTTTTCCCCTGCGGTAATCCGGGGCTGATCCAGCGTCATCAGCACGGCTGTTGCCGGGCTCACCAACAACAGATACAGGACTGCAGCCAGCAGCCACTTCATGAATCCCTCTCTCTCAATTCGTACTGAAAGCGATTACGCAACAAACGCCAGGGGTCTTCTTCCAGTTGATCCAGGGTTTGTTCCTGTTCGGGAGTCAAAGGCAAACAGTCGCTACACTCGGGTTTTGCTTTGGGCTGCCAGGCAGGTTGTTCCTCGGGCTGGTTACTCTGGGGTGCCTGCTCCTGTTGTTGCTGCTGTTCCTGTT